>CAZXNF010000030.1:0-4130 GCA_964641785.1 uncultured Streptomycetaceae bacterium
CTACAAGGGCGGCGGCCCGGCGATGGCCGACCTTGTCGGCCATCGCCGGGCCGCCGCCCTTGTAGGGCACGTGCGTCACGTTGACCTTGCCAAGCAGTTTGAACAGTTCCACCGCCATGTGCGGCGCGCCGCCGGTGCCGCTGGAGGCGAAGGTCAGTGTGCCCGGCTTCGCCCGCGCCAGCGCGAGCAGTTCCTTCACATCCTTCGCCGGCACCGACGGATTGACCACCAGCACGTTGGCGACGTTCGCGCTGTAGGTGATGGGCGCGAAGTCCTTCACGATGTCGTAGGGCATCTTGTAGAGCCCGGCGTTGATGCCGAAGGGCCCGATGGTGCCGAGCACGATGGTGTAGCCGTCGGGCGCCGCGCGTGCCACGATTTCGGAGCCGATCATACCGTTGGCACCCGGACGATTGTCGATCACGACCTGCTGTGACCAGGCATCGGCCATCTTCAGGCCGACGACGCGGGCGACCAGGTCCGTGGAGCCACCCGGCGGGAACGGCACAATGAGCCGGATGGGGCGGCTGGGGTAGGACTGCGCGGCCGCCGCGGTGGCGACGCCCGCAAGCACGAGGGTGGAGACAAGGCGCAGGTAAAACATGCTGAGGACTCCCGTCATTCGTTAGAATCGATACGTGCAGGACGTGTGGTCACGTGGTCACGCGTACCTGGCGACAATGATCTGCCGGGTACTTCCCTCCGATCGCGCAACGATTATAGCAACGGCGTTTCACCCTCCCCATGAAAATCTGGCACAACCCCGACCTCGTTTCCCATGCCCGACACCTCCCCGAGCTGCGCAGCGGCAAGCTGACACCGCGCGACCTGCTGGAACGCTGCATCGCGCACATCGAGGCGCGCGAAAAAACGGTCAAGGCCTTCGTCACGATGAACCTCGACGCCGCGCGCAAGGCCGCCGATGCCTCCGGCAAACGCTGGAAGGCCGGCCGCCCCCTGTCGCCGCTCGACGGCTGCCCGGTAGGTATCAAGGACATTATCGCCACCGCCGATTTCCCCACGCAGATGAACAGCCCCGCCTTCAAGGGCTGGCAATCCGGCCAGGACGCGGCCTGCGTGCACGCCCTGCGCAAGGCCGGCGCGGTGATCCCCGGCAAAATGGTGACGACCGAGTTCGCCATCGGCTATTCGGGTCCGACCACCAACCCCTTCGATCCCAAACGCACCCCCGGCGGCTCTTCGTCCGGCTCGGCGGCGGCGGTGGGCGCCGGCATGCTGCCGGTGGCGCTCGGCACGCAGACGCAGGCGTCCACGCTGCGCCCGGCCTCGTTCAACGGCGCGGTCGGCTTCAAGCCCACGCTGGGCTCGCTGCACATGGCGGGGATCCACCCACTGTCGTCCACCTGCGACCACCTGGGCTTCATCGGCGCCACGCTGGAAGACGTCTGGCACACCGCGTCGCAGATCTCGCTGCAGGTCGGCGCGCCGGGTTACGGCTTCCTGAATGGCGCGGCGGACGTGCCGCCGGCCCCGGAACAACCGCGCACGCTGGTGCGCCTCTACACCAAGGGCTGGTCCGAGATCGACGCCGCCACGGAAACCGCTTTCGAGGCCACCGTCGAACACCTGCAAAAGCGCGGCGTCAAGATCGTCAGCAAGCACACCGACCCGGCCGTCGCCGCGCTCGAAACCGCCCTCGACGCGGACGTAGAGGGCGCACTCGACATCGTGGCCTACGAATTGAAATGGCCCTACTCGGACTACGTGGCGCGCTTCGGCAAGCAGATCGGCGAACGCATCCACGGCCTGCTCGAACGCGCGGACAAAATGTCGCCGGCCGACTACGTGGCGCTGCTGGAAACCCGCCGGCGCGTGCAGGCGCACACGCGGGCGGTGCTGGCGCAGAACGGCGCGAATGCTTACCTCACCCTCGCCTCCAGCGGACCGGCCATCCTTGGCCACGAGTACACCGGTAGCCGAACTTTCCTCGTCTATGGTTCCTGGTTGGGCTTTCCGGCCTTCTCACTGCCCCTGCTGGATATCGGCGGGCTGCCCTGCGGGGTGCAACTGCTCGGCGCGGACCACACCGACGGCGGGTTGTGCGGCACCGCGCGCTGGGTGATGCAGACCTGCGCGGACTGAAGCCGGCTTGGGGCACAATGCTCCCCGCGGCAACCAGAACAAACAACGAGGAGGAAATGCCATGATAAGCATCGCCCGCACCCTGCAGGGACGCGCTTGCACCGCTGTCGTTTCACTGGCCGCCATCAGTGCACTCGTTGTGCCCGCAGACGCGCCGGCCCAGGCGCCCGCCTGGCCCGGCAAACCCGTCCGCATGGTCGTGCCCTTCCCGCCAGGCGGGAACACCGACATCATTGCTCGCATCGTGGTGCCGCGCATGAGCGAGAACCTCGGCCAGCAGATCATCATCGACAATCGCGGCGGCGCCGGCAGCATCATCGGCACCGAACTGGCGGCACGCGCGCTGCCTGACGGCTACACCCTGCTGATGGTATCGGCGGCGCACGTCATCAACCCCGCGATGGTCAAGAAGCTGCCCTACGATTCGGTCAAGGACTTCACGACCATCTCCGTCGTCGCCGACGTGCCGACGGCCTTCGTGGTGCATCCCTCGGTGCCCGTGACCACGGTGAAGGAATTCATCGCCCTCGCCCGCAAGCGGCCCGGCGAACTCAACTACTCGACCGCCGGACGCGGCACCGTCGGCCATCTCGCCGGCGAACTGCTGTCGTCGGCAGCCAAGATCAAAATCGTGCATGTGGCCTACAAGGGATCCGGTCCCGCCGTCGTGGACCTGATGGCCGGACACGTCCAGCTCCAGTTCGCCAGCATGCCGGCCGTGATCCAGTTCGTGCGCGGCGGCAAGCTGCGTCTGATCGCGCAGACCGGCGAGAAGCGTTCCACGGCCGCCGCCGACACGCCCACGATGATCGAATCGGGTCTGCCCGGCTTCATCGTGTCCAGCGGCTTCGGGCTGATGGGCCCGGCCGGCCTGCCGCGCACGATCGTTGACCGCGCCCACCAGTCGCTCAAGGCCGCGCTCAACAACCCCGACGTCCGTAACCAGCTCTCGGGCCAGGGCGCCGATCCGATCGGCAACACGCCGGAGGAATACGACGCCTTCAACCGGGGCGAGATCCAGAAATGGATCAAGGTCGCCCGCGAAGCCAATATCACTGCCGAATAATTTTCTCATTTACGTCGCACGGAAGAATCAAGACCATGGCTGTAAACGCACAACCCCTGAAGTCCCCCGCCCCCGACGCGCCGCGACAGGACCCGCACGGCCTGGAAAATGCGACCCGCAAAAAAATTCAGGCGGAGAACGCGAAAAACTTCGTCAGCCTGCAGGAGATCGTGGCTGCCGCGCACCGCAACCTGTCGCGCTCGGTGTGGGACATGCTGTCCGGCGGTTCGGACTCCGAGATGACGCTGCGCCGCAACCGGCACGCGCTCGACAGCCTCGCGCTGCGCCAGCGCGTGATGGTCAACGTCACGAACATCGACACCACCACCTCGCTGCTGGGTCAGAAGATGCCGATCCCGGTGTTCATCGCGCCCATCGGCAATTACCTGCAACTGGCGGACCCGGAAGGCGCGCTGCCGGTGGCGCGCGCGGCCGCCGCCAAGGGCATGCCAGCCTTCATCAGCACGGCGGCGAAACCCGGCATCGACCTCATCGCGCAGTCGGTGCCGGACCGGATGATCTTCCAGCTCTACATCCGCAGCGACCGCGCCTGGGTGGCGGATATCCTCGACCGCGCGAAGGCGCTCGGCTACCGCGCGCTGTGCGTGACGGTGGACCGCGCCTATTACAGCCGGCGCGAACGCGACATGATCAACCGTCTCGCCGTGCGCGAAGGCGGCACCAACACCCACCAGTCGAGCCTGACCTGGGACGACGTGGTGTGGATGAAGCAGCACATGGGCCTGCCGCTGATCCTGAAGGGCATCGCCACCGCAGAAGACGCCAAGCTCGCGGTCGAACACGGCGCGGACGTGGTCTATGTGTCCAACCACGGCGGCCGTCAGCTCGACCAGGCGCAGGCCAGCATCGAAGTCCTGCCGGAAGTCGTGGCGGCCGTGGATGGCCGCGCCGAAGTGCTGATGGCCGGCGGTATCTGCCGCGGCACGGATATCGTGAAGGC
>CAZXNF010000030.1:4140-8199 GCA_964641785.1 uncultured Streptomycetaceae bacterium
GGGCGCGCGCGCCGTGGGTGTGGGCAAGCTTTACGGCTGGGCGCTGGCGGCTGCGGGCCAGGCCGGCGTCGAGCGCATGATCGAACTGCTCGAAGCCGAGATCCGATCCACGCTCGGGCTGATGGGCGTGACCTCGCTCGCCCAGCTCAATCCGTCTTGGGTGCGCCCGGGGCAACCCGTGCTGGCCCACGGCCCCGGCATCACCAGCCCCTTTCCCGTGTTCGAGGAGCATCAGCGAGGCTGACGCTCAGGCTGTGAAAAGTCTGGATCCGTCATTCCAGCGAACGCTGGAAACCATGGACCGATTTCAATCAAATGCAAACCCTTCGGACGCCAATGGATTCCGGGTCGAGGCTCCCGCCTCGCCCGGAATGACGGCCCTGATTCACCCGACCTCGTTCTCCAGCCGCTCGCCCTTGAGGTAGCGGCCGAGGTTGCCGAGAAACACCTCGATGCCGCGCGCGTAGTTGTTGGGCGAGGCCGCGGAGTTGTGCGGACTCATGATCACGTTGGGCATGTCCCAAAGCGGCGAGTCTGCGGGGAGCGGTTCCTTGGCGAACACGTCGAGGTAGGCGCCGCGGATCTTGCCCGCCTTGAGTGTCGCGATCAGCGCCGGCTCGTCGATCACCTCGCCGCGCGCGATATTCACGAAGCCCGCGTGCTTGGGCAGCAGCGCGAGGCGGCGCGCATCGATCAGCCCGCGCGTTTCCTCGGTCAGCGGGCAGGCCAGCACCAGCCAGTCGCAGGCGGGCAGCAGGCTGTCGAGCTGGCTCATCGCCACGACGCGGTCGAAATGCGCGGCCGGCGCCACCTTGCGCCGGATGCCGATCGTTTTCACACCCATCGCCTGCAGGCAGCGGGCAATGGTCGCGCCGATGTGGCCCATGCCGATGATGATGGCGGTCTGCCCGCGTATGTCCGCCGGCTGGCGCGCGCCGAGCAATGGGTCCCATTGGCGCTTGGCGCGGGTTTCGATCCAGTGCGGGAAGCCGCGCGCCAGCATCATCAGTCCGGTGAACGCGGTGTAAGCGACCGGCTCGGCGTTCGCACCAGCGCCCGAGGCGAACCGGACCTTGCGCTCGATCGACGCCTGGTACGGCGGCTGATCGGCGCCCGCGGACATGACCTGCAGCCACTTGAGATTCGGCGCGCCGTCCACCATAGGCCAGAACACCGCCGCCGCCGGCGACAGATTGCTGCGATTGCTGCCTTCCCAGATGTCGCGCGAGTAATAGGCGGCCTCGATGGCGGCGGATTGCGCCGGTGTGATCGTGAGCGCGGGCGTGAAGGGCAACAGTTCCAGCTTGCCCGGCGCAGCCTTGAGGATGGCGTCGATGCGGTCCTGGTACTCGGTGATCACTTTCTGCGACATCAGCAACAGCGAAGGCATTCCGGCTCCGATACAGGTGAAAGATTGAAGGGTTAAAGCGCCGCGACGATGGCGTCGCCCATCTGCGAGGTCGAGGCCTTGCCGCCCAGATCGGGCGTCAGGTGCTTCGCCTCCGCGATCACCTTGCCCACGGCCTGCACTATCAGGGCCGCGGCCTTGCTGGCCGCCTGATCGCCGCGCTTGCGGCCCAGCCATTCGAGCAGCATCTGGCCGGACATGATCATCGAATACGGATTGGCGATGCCCTGGCCCGCGATGTCCGGTGCTGAACCGTGCGTGGCCTGCGCCATCGCCTGGCATTCGCCGATGCACAACCCCGGTGCGAGCCCGAGACCGCCGACGAGGCCCGCCCCTTCGTCGGTCAGGATGTCGCCGAACTGGTTGGTGGTGACCACCACATCGAAGCGCTGCGGCGTCATGACGAGCTTCATCGCCATGCCGTCCACCAGCACCTCCTCCAGCTTGCAGTCGGGGAACTCCAGCGCGACCTTGCGGCACTCTTCCGCGAACATGCCGCACACCAGCCGGAACACCGGCTCCTTGTGCACCGCGGTGACGAGCTTGCGCGGGCGCGTACGCGCGATCTCGAACGCGGCGCGGGCGACGCGGTTGGCGCCCTTGCGCGTGACCACGCGCATGCCGATGGAAATCTCGTCGTTGGGCCGGAATTCGCCGGTGCCCGCGAACACCACGCTGCCGGACTGCATGCCCTCAGTGACTTCGCGCAGGAACACGATGTCCACGCCCTTGTGCACCGAGGGAATGTTCGGGTACGACTTCACCGGCTTCACGCTCGCGTAAAGCTCGAAGCGCTTGCGCAGCGGCGGGTTGATCCAGGTCGGGTCGTCGCGCGGATAGGCGTTGTGGCCGATGGGCCCCTGCAGCCAGCCGTCCACCGTCTTCAGGCCATCAAGCAGCACCTGCGGCATGGTGTGACCGGTGGCTGCGTGTCCTTTGCGGCCGACCGGCAGCGGCAGCCAGTCGATGGCGAGGCCCGTCTTCGCGGCGGCGGCCTTCATCACCTTGACGGTTTCCGGCACGACTTCCAGCCCGATGTCGTCGCCTTCGAGTATGGCTATCTTCAACCCCATGTAGCCGCCGCTCAGTCCGCCGTAATCCAGCCGGGCAACTCCTCGCAGCGGGCGAGCCATGCGGCCACGCGCGGGTAGTCGGTCATACTGAACCCGGCCTCCGGCGAGCGCTTCACGTAGGGATAGACCGCGATGTCGGCGATGGTCGCCCGGCCCACGGCCAGCCAGTCGTGCGAGGCCAGGTGGGCATCGAGGATTTCCAGGGCGCGGCGCGCATGGCCCTCATATTCCTCAAAGCTGCCCGACTTGTAGCCCTTCTTCACCGCGCGCGCCCACTGCAGGCCGAACTGCACCTCGTTCTGCGCGAAGGCCATCCACTGCATGACCTCCGCCATGCCGAGCGGATCGGTGGGCAGCCATTGCTCGCCGCCATGCTTGCGCGCGAGATACACGAGGTGGGCGGTCGAGTCCCAGAAGGCCTTGCCCTCGATTTCCATCACCGGCACCTGGCCGCGCGGGTTGAGCTTGAGGAAGGCCGGCGACTTGTGTTCCTTGCCGGCCCAGTCGACCTCCTTCTGCTCGCAGGGCACTTTCAGCAGCGACAGCAGCACGCGCACCTTGTAGGCGTTGCCGGAACTGGTGGTCATGTATAACTTCATGTCATCCCCCTGGTGATCGGCTGCGGTTCAGCGCAGGTACTGTTTTTCCCATGCTTCCACGTCGGCGATGCCCAGCACGGCGTTGTAGTCGTTGCCACTCAGCATGCGGTCCGCCAGCGAGTGCGTCCCGCCGGTCCGCTTCAGGACCTGAAGCGCCTCGCGGATCGCGAACCCGGCGGCATTGCGCGCCAGTCCGGCGTGGATGGCAATGCGGAAGCCCCACTGCGCGAGGTCCGCCGCCGGCACCTTCTCGACAGGGCTGCCCATCGTCACGTTGACGAGGCACGGCGCCGCCGTCTCGCCCGCGAAACGCCTGAGGTTCTCGACCATGGCCGGGCCCGATTTGATCTCGGCGAACAGCACGTCGGCGCCCGCCTTGCGGAACGCCTTGCCGCGGCGGATCGCCTCGTCCAGCCCGTGCCCGCCGTCGGCGTCGGTCCGCGCAATGATGATGAAATCCGGGTCGCGGCGCGCCGCTACGGCCGCCTCGATCTTGCTGACGGCCTCGCCCAGTTCGATCACGGGTCGCGCACCGGGCAGGTGCCCGCAGCGCTTGGGCGACACCTGGTCTTCGAGATGGATAGCCGCAACACCCGCGGTTTCGAACTCCTGCACCGTGCGGCGCACGTTCACGACGTTGCCGTAGCCCGTGTCCGCATCGCAGATCAGCGGCAGGTCGATGCAGGCGGCCACGCGCTGGGCGTGCTGCGTGATAAGCGTCAGGTCGACCAGGCCCACGTCGGGCCGGCCGAGCAGCGAGGCCGAAACCCCGTTGCCGGTCATGTAACAGGCGTCGAAGCCAGCCTGCTGGACGAAACGCGCCCCGTAAGCATCGTAGATGCCGGGGGCGACGATCAGCGCATCGCCGGCGAGCCGGGCGCGCAGTTGCTGACGGGGAGTCATTTCAGTTCAGAGCACCCAGGAATGGAACCACGGAGACACAGAGATACAGAGATACAGAGATACAGAGATACAGAGA
>CAZXNF010000030.1:8299-14890 GCA_964641785.1 uncultured Streptomycetaceae bacterium
ATGGAACCACGGAGACACAGAGATACAGAGATACAGAGATACAGAGATACAGAGAAATGCAGGCAATGAAATTTAACGCACAGTATTCCTCCGCATCTGTGCTCTCTGCGGTTCATGCGTTCCGCTTAGGCTGCCGCCTTGGTCTCGATCGGATACTTGTTCACGCGGACATCGTCGAGCGTGATGCCCAGCCCCGGACCCGGCGGCAGCGGCAGACGGCCACTGCTCAAGTCCAGCTTGTGGGTGACGATGTCGTCAGCGGTCTTCAGCGGGCCCACGCATTCCAGTCCGTCGAGCACGTTGGCCGCGCTCGCGGCCAGCATGATCTCCGCCATCGTGTTCACCCCCAGGCCGAAGCCGTGGCCGACGACGTTGCGGATGCCGGCGGCCTCGGAGGTGGCGATCATGCGGCGGGTGCCGAGGAAACCGCCCTGCTTCATCACCTTCACCTTCACGATGTCGGCCGCATCGGCCCTGATGATGCGGATGAGGCTGGCGTGGTCGAGCACCGACTCGTCGGCCATGATGGGAATAGACGTCGATTTGCGAACGCGTGCCATGCCGGCGATGTCATCGGCCGGTACCGGCTGCTCGAACAACTGCAGGTTCACGGGCTCCATCAGCTTGGCCAGTGCAATGGAGGTATCCGCGTCGTAGCCGGCGTTGGCGTCGATGCGCAAATGGAAATCGGGACCGACCGCCGCGCGGATGGCCTTCCGCCGTTCCGCATCGGCTTTGATGTCGCCGCCGACCTTGACCGTGGCCGAGCGGAAACCCTTCTTCTGCCAGGCCACCGTTTCGGCTGCCGCCGCGTCCGGCGGGAGGATGCCGATCCAGGCGTTGAACAGCAGTTCCTTTTTCACCGCACCGCCCAGCCAGGTGTAGACCGGCACATTGGCCTTGCGCGCGGCAATGTCCACGCAGGCCATCTCGATGGCGGCCTTCGAATCCAGGAAACCGTCGACCGCGCGGTCCATCGCCGCCATCAGTTCGTGGATGTTGGTCGGGTCCATGCCATTAACCAGCGGGCCCAGGCGCGTCCTCAGCATCTGCAGGTGCTCGAGCGGATCCTCGTGCGAGTAGCCCGGCGTCGGGTCGATGTTGCCGAGGCCAATCGTGCCGTCGTCCGCCGTGATGCGAACCGCCGAGCTCTTGAGGGCGGTCTTGCTGGTGTAGGCATTTTTGTACTCGCCCACCAGCGGCATGGCGACGCCGAAAATTTCCACGCGTTCGATTTTCATGCGAAGTTCCAGTCAGGATGTTTTTGGAGAAAGGCGAGCAGTCCGCCGGCAGCCACGATAGCCTGCACGGCCGGCGGCAGCACCGTCGAGTTGAACGCCAGGTTGCGCGCGGGCACCCGCACGGTGCCGCCCGCAGCGTCGATTTCCAGCAGGTCACCATCGGCCACGTTTGCCGCGTCGCACTCGATCACGGTCAGCCCGTTGTTGATCGCGTTGCGGAAGAATTGCCGCCCGAACGACGGCGCGACGATCGCCGCCACGCCCAATTCGTGCAGGATGTGCACCGCCTGCTCGCGCGAGGAGTTGATGCCGAAATTGCGCCCGGCGACGATCACATCCCCTTTCGCGAAGCGCGACGGAAAACCCGGCGCGACATTCTCGAACGCGTGCTGCGCGATATACGCGTTGTCCTTGCCGGGCAGATACTTGCTCGAGCAATTGACGTCGGTGTTCACCTCATCCGGCAGCAACCGGGCGGCGCCCTTGATGACCGCATTCGTCATGCCGCCTCCTGCACGGGACGCCACTGGCCGCCCGTCACTTCGCGCGGATCGGTGATCACGCCCGTCAAAGCCGAGGCCGCCACCGTCGCGGAAGATCCGATCCAGATCTCCGATTTCGCGTTGCCGAGCCGGCCTTTGAAGTTGCGGTTGGCGCTCGAGATCACAACCTGATCGTCGCCAGAAATGTAGTGCCCGGTGATGTTCACGCAGGTGCCGCAGCCCGCGGCCTCGAAGGAGGCGCCGGCGGCCGTCAGCATCTCGATCAGTCCCTCGCGCGCTGCCTGCAGGTAGATCTGCCGCGAGGCGGGCGTCACGATCATGCGCACGCCGCGCGCGATCTTGTGCCCCTTGAGGATGGCGGCGGCCTGCCGGATGTCGTCGAGCCGGCCGTTGGTGCAGGTGCCGATCAGCGCGGCGTGGATTTTCTGGCCCGCGACTTCCGGCACGCCAACCACGTCGTCGATCTCGTGCCGGCGCGCGACCTGCGGCGGCAGGGCCGAAGCATCGATCGTGATGCGCTCGGCATACACGGCATCGGCGTCCGCCGTCACCGGCCGCGGCGTTTGCGCGCCGTGCGCTTTCAGCCACGCCAGTGTTTTCGCGTCTGCTTCGAGAATCGCGGCCTTCGCGCCCAGTTCCGCCGCGTGATTGGAGAGCGTCATGCGGTCGTCGATTTCCATCGCGGCCACCGCGCTGCCCACGTACTCCAGCGCGCGATAGTTGGCGCCTTCCGCGCCCAGCCGGCCCAGCATGTGCAGGGTCACGTCCTTCGCCCACACGCCCGGCGCGAGCCGGCCGGTCAGTTCGATCCGGATCGACTCGGGCACACGAAACCACAGCTTGCCGGTGAGCATGACCGCCGCCACGTCGGTGCCCTCCACGCCCGTGCCGAAGGCGTTGAACGCGCCGTAGGTAGTGGAATGGGTGTCGGTGCCGACCACGAGATCGCCGCACGTCAGGTGCCCGCCCTCGGGCAGCACCTGGTGGCAGATACCGTCGCCGATGTCGTAGATCGGCGTGTCCCATTGATCCGCGAAGGCGCGCATGTCGGCGTGCGTGTTGGCCGCCTCGATGGTGGGCGGCGGCGAGTAATGGTCCAGCACCAGCGCGGTCTTGCGGGCGAAGGGCAGTGATTCGACGCCGGTCTTGCGGATCATCTTCAGTGCATTGCCGGCGCGCGCGTCGTGGATCATGGCGAAATCCACGGCCGCGACGACCACATCTCCCGCGCGCGCGGGCTTGCCGCCAGCGTGCGCGGCCAATATCTTTTCAGCGAGGGTGTATCCCACGGCAATATCCTCCAGGGGAAGCAAGATTCTAGCAGCCGCGCACGGCCGTCTCAGGACTTCTCGAGGCCGAGCATCACCCGCGCTTCGTCGGTCGTGGCCGGCTCGCGGCCCATGGCCCGCCCAAGATCGGCGAAGCGCTGCACGAGTACTTCGTTGGTGGGGCAACCAAGTTCCGTATACGGATAGTCGCCGATGCCCGGCGCCAGGTGCCCGCCACGCTCCAGCGCCAGCGAGGCCACGTTGAACAGATTGCCTTCCTTGCACGCCGCGGTCCACTCGATGCGGCGATGCGCGGGCAGGAAGTCGATCAGCGCCTCCAGCCCCCGGTTCGTGCAGGGGTGCGCGCCGACGATGCCGCCTTCGGCCAGCACGCACTGCACGTAGGCCGGCTCAGTGATCACGCCCATGTCGAGGAAGGCATCGACCATGCGCACAAAGGGCACCGCCCATACCGACAGGTGCGGCTTCACGCCCGCCGCCGTCATCCCCCTGGCGAGGAAGAGGCAGGTTTCGGTGCTGTTGAAGTAGACCTTGTCGGTCGTGCGGAACGATTTCGTAGCCGGGTCGTAGGCGTCGATGTTGCTCGACCCCGTGTCCACCGCCGCGAAATCCGGCCGCGTCGCCGACTTCTGCCCCATCAGCTTGATATGGGCGAGGCGGTTCTCGTCCTCCTTGACGGTGATCTGCCCGAGCGTGGAATCGATCAGGATGTCCGTCCGCTCGCGGATCTTCGCCACGATCTCGGCGTACACCTCGGGCGTGTGGCACTTGCCGCCGTCGGGATTGCGCGCATGGAAATGGATGATCGAGGCGCCGGCCGCGCGGCAGGCGGCAGCGGTCTTCGCGATCTCGTCGGGCGTGAAGGGCACGTGCGGGTTGACGGCGCGCGACATGTATTCGTTGACGCGCACGGTGATGATGAGCTTCTTGGTCATGGCAAATCCAAATCCTTTAAACGCAGTCATTTTTCTCCCTCCCTTGCGCAATGCGCGGGGGAGGGTTGGGGTGGGGGCAGATCTTTTTGAATTACACACCCTTCATTCTTGCCCCCATCCCAACCTTTCCCCGCACGCAGTGGAAGGAGCACCTAAAGCAACGGGAAGGGAGTCTGCGATAATACTGCCTCGTCGCTTTCTTCCCGCCGATCGCCACCCGCCGCTGTCCATGCCCGCCGCAAAGTCTTCCGCCCCGCCTTCCCTCACGCAGGAAATCGCCGCCTTCGTCGCCGGCGCACGCCTCGCCGATGTGCCGGCGGCCGTCCTGCATCACGCCAAGCGGTCCTTCCTCGACGGCCTCGGCCTCGCGCTGGCCGGTTCGGTCAGCGAGGGCGGCCATCTCCTGCGCGACTACCTGCTCGCGGTCGCACCGTCGCGCGCCGGCGGCTGCACCGTGATCGGCACGGCCCTCCGGCTGCCGCCCCGCTTCGCGGCGCTCGCCAACGGCTACGCGATCCATGCCGACGACTACGACGACACGCAGCTCGCCGCAGCGCCGGGCCGCGTCTATGGACTGCTGACTCATCCCACCGCCCCGGCGCTGCCGGCGGCACTGGCGCTTAGCGAGCGGGCCAAGGCCGGCGGGGCGGATGTCCTGATGGCCTACCTGCTCGGCGTGGAAACCGAATCCAAGATTGCGGAGGCGATCGATCCCCGTCATTACGACGACGGCTTCCACACCACCGGGACGGTCGGCACCTTCGGCGCCGCTGCCGCCGCCGCGCGCATGCTGGGGTTGAACGCCGAAGCCGCCGCCCGCACGCTGGGCATCGCCGCCAGCCACGCCGGCGGCCTGCGCGAAAACTTCGGCACCATGATGAAGCCCTTCCACGCCGGCCGCGCGGCCGAGAGCGGCGTGGTGGCGGCCGAACTCGCGCAGCGCGGATTCTCCGCCGCCGACACCATCCTCGAGGCCAACCGCGGCTTCTTCCGGGCTGCGGGCGGCGGGCACGACGCCACGGCGATCCGCGGCAGGCTCGGCGCGCCGTGGACCTTCGCCACGCCCGGCGTATCGATCAAGCCGCATCCCTCGGGTTCGCTCACACATCCAGGCATGGGCCTGATGCTCGATCTCGTGCAGCGGTACGACCTGAAGCCGGAGCAGGTGGTCCGCATCCGCGTCGGCACTAACCGGCACATGCCGACCACCCTGCTCCATCACCAGCCGCACAACGAACTCCAGGCCAAGTTCAGCATGGAGTTCTGCCTCGCTATCCTGCTGCTCGAACGGCGGGCGGGGCTCGCGGAGTTCACCGACGCCGTCGTCAACCGCCCCGACGCGCAGCGCATGCTGGCGAAAGTCGAGTTCAGCGTCCATCCGGCAGCGGAAGCCGCGGGCTACGACAAGATGACCACCTTCATCGATATCGATCTCGCCGACGGGCGCAGCGTCGGCGGCCGCGCGGACTTCGGCAAGGGCAGCCCCGCCCACCCGATGACGGACGAAGAGGTGGCCGCCAAGTTCCACGAATGCGCGGCGTGGGGCGGTCTCGCGACCGACGCCGCGGAGGAGATCGTCCAGCTCGTCGCCGGGCTCGACAAGGTGCGGGACATCACTCTGCTCACCCGCCTGCTGCGCCGCCGCGTGCCGACCCGGGCCCCGCATACCGCGCGCCGGGCCCTGCGCAGTCCGAAAGCGGCCCCGAAAGCCCGCCCCGCCCGTCCGGTACGTCGGGGCGCCAAACCCAAGCGCAGACGCTGAGCAGACCCCAGACCTATGACCACCGCACACCGCAGGCATCCCGCTATACACCGCGCAACACATGGGGTCGCGCTCGCGGCTGCGCTGGCATCCGCCATGGCCTTCGCGCAGGCGGAGTATCCGTCCCGCCCGATCCGCTGGGTCCTCGGCTTTCCGCCGGGCGGCTCCAACGACGTCACCGCGCGCCTGCTCGCCCCACCGCTGTCCGCACGGCTCGGACAGCAGGTCGTGATCGACAACCGGGCGGGCGCCCACGGCAACATCGCCACCGAAATCGTCGCCCGGGCGGCGCCCGACGGCTACACCCTGCTGTTCGGCACCATCAGCGTGCTGGCCATCAACCCCGCCCTCTACAGCAAGCTGCCGTTTGACCCAATCCGCGATTTCGCGCCGATCACGACCCTCGTTTCGCTTTCCAACGTCATCGTGGCTCACCCGACCGTGCCGGCGGCGACGCTGAAGGAACTGATCGCGCTGGCCAAGGCCAAGCCCGGCACGCTCACCTACGCGACCTCCGGCGCCGGCAGCCCGGGGCACCTGGCGGGAGAACTGCTGAAGACCCTCGCCGGCATCGACATGATTCACGTGCCGTACAAGGGCGGCGGGCCCGCGATGAACGACCTTCTCGCCGGGCAGGTGAACCTCATGATCGCCACGGCGCCGACCGCCGTGCCGCACGTCCGCAGCGGGCGCATCAAGGCACTGGCCGTGACCACGCGCAAGCGTTCAGTCGCCCTGCCCACCGTGCCGACCATCGCGGAAGCCGCCGGCTTTGCCGGCTACGAGTCGAACAACTGGTACGGCGTCGTGGCGCCCGCCCGCACCCCGCCCGCCATCATCACGCGCCTCAATCGCGAGTAC
>CAZXNF010000031.1:0-14814 GCA_964641785.1 uncultured Streptomycetaceae bacterium
GTAACGGTCAGGGGCAAGGGCCGCGGCGGGCGCTGCGCGGAATTCCTGCTGTCGCTGGCGGTGGATCTGGACGGCGCGCCGGGCATCCACGCGCTGGCGGCGGACACCGACGGCATTGACGGCTCGGAGGAAAATTCCGGCGCGGTGCTCGCGCCGGATTCGCTTGCACGCGCGCAGGCGCAGGGCCTGCGGGCGGACCAGCGCCTGGCCGACAACGACGGCTACGGCTTTTTCTCGGCGCTCGGCGACCTCGTGGTCACCGGGCCGACGCGCACCAACGTCAACGACTACCGCGTGATCCTGATCGTCTGAACGTCGCTGAACGCCGGCGATCAGAGTGGCGCGCGTTGGTCTTATTCGAACTTCACTTCCGCTACGGTCAGATTGCCGGTGGACGGATTGCGCGTAAAGACCACCACGTCCTTCGCGTCCATCTTGTTGCCGTCCGCGAGGTTGAAGGTGATCGACTTGTAGGTCCACACCACGTGGTTCGGGTCGCTGGCGTCGATGACGTCCGGCTTGCCCACGGCCTTCATCACTTCTGCGTCCGACTTGCTCATCACGGCGGTAGAGAAATCCTTCCGTTCCATCTTCGGCCCGCAGCCGGCAAGAATGGCAATCGCGAGCGCGCCGGCAGCAGCAGTGCGCAGACTGGGGAAACTGGGAAACGTCAACATGGCTTGACCTCTGGAAGGGATTCAGTAGATGCGAATGCCCCGCAATGGGGTACCGCTCCGACAGGGTAAAGGCCCCGGCTTACGCGAGCCTTACACCTACGTGCGACCCAGGTGCGGCCCTAGCCTTGCTGCTGCGGCACGCCTTCTTCCGCCAGGTCCCAATACAGCCCAGCCATGATCTGCAGTCCCTCGCGCAGGATCGACCCCAGCGCATGCTCGTCCGGCGCGTGCTGGGAGCAGCCGGCATAGGAGTGCGGCACCCATAGCGTCGGCAGGCCCAGCACCTCGGCGAAGCAGTCATTCGGCAACGAGCCGCCGATATTGGGCAGGATCGCGGGCGCAACGCCCGTCGTGCGGCGGATGGACTCGGCGGCCCAGCGCACCCAGGGGTTGTCCGGATCGAGGCGCGTCGCCTGCATGAAGCTCTTGCGCGCCATGCCGATCTGCACAGCCTCGAAGCCGTGCGCGTCCAGATGCCGGCGCAGGATGGGGATGAAGCTGTCGGGGTCCGAACCGGCTACGAAGCGCACCTGGCAGGTCGCCGTGGCCTTGCCGGGAATCGCGTTCACCGGGTTGTCGGGATTGCCGGTGCGGAAGGCCAGGACCTCGAAGGTGTTCCACGCATAGACCTTCTCCGCAGCGGAGAGGCCCGGCTCGCCCCACCAGGCATCGATCTCCGGCTCGCCCGGTTCGGGCTGCGGCGCGCAATCCACAAGCGCTTTCTTCACGCTGGCGGGGATGCTCTCCGGCAGCAGTTCGCGCACCAGCACCTTGCCCTCACGCGTGACGATGCTGGCCAGTGCGTGCGCGAGCACCACGCCCGGATTCGCCAGCAGCCCGCCCCAGTTGCCAGAGTGATGCGCGCCCTCGCGCAGTTCGATGGAGAGGTTGAGGTTCAGGCAGCCGCGCGAGCCGAGGTACAGCGTCGGGCGTTTGGCCGCGAGACGCGGGCCGTCGGAGGCGATCAGCACGTCGGCCTTCAGCCGTTCCTTGTGCGTTTCGCAGAACGCGCGCAGCCCTGGCGAACTCATCTCCTCGCCGGTCTCCAGCATGAACTTCATGTTGAAACCGAGCCGGCCGCGTTCCGCGATCACGGTTTCCAGCGCCGCCATGTTGACCGAGTGCTGGCCCTTGTTGTCAGCCGTACCGCGGCCGTACCAGCGGTCGCCTTCCTGCTTCATCAGCCACGGGGTGAGGCCCTCGCGCCATTGCTCGTCCAGCCCGCGGATCACGTCGCCGTGGCCGTAGCCCAGCACCGTCGGCAACTTCGGATCCTCGATGCGTTCGGCGAGCAGGATGGGGCCCACGCCCTCCACCGGATTGGGCAGGATCTCAACCTTAAACCCGATGCGCGCGAAGGCCGGGCCGATCTCGTCCCGCACATAGGCGTCGAGGAAAGGCCGGCTCGACGGTACCTGGCTCTCGGAGCGGATCGCCACGCGGCGGGCAAGGTCCTCGGCGAAGCGGCCTTCGTCAAAATGGCGGGTGGCACGGGAAACGGCGGATTCTCGAGTCATGTTTGCCACGGTCGAAGTTGGGGCTTGCGAGACTGCCGCCGCCGATGCTCAATGATAGTCATCTTCGCGCTGATGGCGTATGGCAAGGATCGTAACGGTCGTGGGCCCCTCGATCTCGAACAGCGCCACATAACCTGCCGCGCCAAAAGGAATCAGCAACTCGCGCAGCAGCGGGTTGTGCGGTACCGCCTTGCGGCACGAGAACGGCGACAGCGCAAGCAGTTCGACCCCAGCGCGGATTGCGGCCAGTGCCGACGTGGCGGCATCGAGATCCTTCTCCAGCAGAAAATCGTATAACCGGAGCAGATCGTCCTCGGCTTCCGGCGTAAAGCGTATCCGGTAGCGGGTCATCCCCCGGACTTCGCACGCGCACCGGTCAGCCGCCGCGACAGCTTTTGCAGCACCGCGTCAGCCGTTACGTAGCGGCCAGTCCGCTTTGCGCGTTTGCCGCTCGCGAGCCCGCGTTCTACGAACGCCTGCTGCGCACGCCGCGCCTGCACGTTGCGCGCAACCGAGTCAAAGATGAAGGCGGACAACGTCTCGCCCTCCGCCAACACCGATTCCGCCTCGCGGCGTAATCCCGGGGTGACTCTCAGGGCAGGCAGCGTTTTAGTCTTCATGTCCGGTGCATCCGTGTGTATCGCAATTGCAATGCATTTTAGCGATCATCGTAGCGGTGCGCCATACCCATTGCGGGCTTGCCAAGGTCTCTCCTGCGGAGCGGATCGCCGGGCGGCGGGCGAGTTCTTCGTCGAAATGGCGCGTGGCGCGGGAGATGGCGGATTCTCGGGTCATGGGTAGGCCCGCTTCTACCGCTTTCTGAACCCCGCCAGGTGCATCCGTTTGGATTCATCCACGATCGCCTGAAACACCTTCCGCACCATCTTGTCGTTGAGGCCGTGCTTCGCCGCCCATCCGCTGCGTTGGGCAAACAGCTTCTTCCGGTGCGCCGGGTTGCCGATACTCTTGCGGTCGGTCTTGAACTGTAGCGCCGCTGCGGCATACTTCGAGCGTTTGGCCAGCAGTTCGACGAGTGCGCGGTCGAGCGTATTGACGGCGCGGCGGATATCGGTGAGATTGCGGCAGGCACGGGCTGATTTCATGAACTTCCTCCAGTGGTTGAACAAGTGTAGCGCTCTGGCGCTGCTGCCGGCGCTGCTCGCCGTCCCGGCGGCCCAGGCTCAGGCGCCTTCTTCATCCGCCTATCCCGCCAAGCCCGTGCGCATGATCGTGCCGTGGCCGGCCGGCGGCACCACGGACATCCTCGGCCGCATCGTCGGCCAGAAGCTCGGCGAGGCCTGGGGCCAGACGGTGGTGATCGACAACCGCGGCGGCGCCAGCGGCAACATCGGCTCGGAAGTCGCCGTGAAATCGCCGCCCGACGGCTACACGCTGCTGCTGGGTTCCATGAGCACGCACACGATGAACCCCTTCCTCTACAACAAGATGAGCTGGGATCCGATCAACGACGTGGCGCCGGTGTCGCTGGTGGCGACCGTCGCGAGCGTGCTGGTGGCGCACCCGTCGCTGCCGGCGAAGAACGTGAAGGAGCTGATCGCACTCGCGAAGGCGCGGCCGGGGCAACTCAACTTCGCTTCCGGCAGCAGTGTGTATCAGTTGTGCGGCGAACTGCTCAAGCTGACGGCAAAAATCGACCTCGTGCATGTGCCGTACAAGGGCGGCAGCCAGGCGATCACCGACCTGATGGGCGGCCAGGTTGAACTGCTGTTCACCGGCGCGCCGGTGACGATGCCGCACATCAAGTCCGGCAAGATGAAGGTGCTGGCGGTGACCAACGGCAAGCGCGCGGCCGTGCTGCCGGATGTGCCGACGATCGGCGAAACCCTGCCCGGCTACGAATTCAACAACTGGTACGGCCTGCTGCTGCCGCCGGGCGCGCCGCGCGCCCTCGTGGACCGCCTGAACGCTGACCTCGTGCGCATCCTCGCCACGCCGGACCTGCGCGAAAGATTCCTCGTGCTCGGCGCCGATCCGTCGCCCAGCACGCCAGAGCGCTTCGCCACCGTGATCCGCACCGACGCCGAGCGCGCGGGCAGGATCATCAAGGCGGCGGGCGTAAAAGCGGACTGAGCGGCCCACCCGGCACACGATCCGACCGCAGTTTCCCCGTTGTATGGCGACCATCGCCTCCCTCCACCTCTATCCGGTCAAAAGCTGCGCTGGTATCGCGCTGAGCGGGGCAGTGCTCGGTCCTGCCGGACTCGAGTCTTGCGGCGTGGCCGATCGCGAATGGATGGTGGTCGAGGCGACGTCGGGAATGTTCCGGACGCAGCGGCAGTTGCCGCGCATGGCGTTGATCGCGACGGCCATTGCCGACGGAGTACTGCTATTGACCGCGCCGGAAATGCCCGCGTTACGCGTGCCGCTGGATACGCACACGGGCAAGACACCAACGCTCGCCGTGCGAGTGTGGGATCACGCCTGCAAAGCCTTCGACGAAGGCGACGACGCCGCGCGCTGGCTGTCGGATTTTCTGGGTGCCGCAATGCGGCTGGTCCGCTTCGACCCCGCGCACCGGCGGCTGTCCAGCCCGGAATGGACGGGCGCGGTCGAGGCCCGCAACCGCTTCTCGGACGGTTTCCCGATCCTCATGATCTCGGAAGCCTCGCTGGCCGACCTCAACGACCGGCTGCGAAAAGCCGATCGCGCACCGCTGCCCATGAACCGCTTCCGCCCGAATCTCGTATTAAGCGGTGTCGGCCCCTACGCTGAGGATCATCTCGACACGCTCAGCGGCGAAGGCTTCCGGCTGCGGCCGGTCAAGCCCTGCCCGCGCTGCCCGATTCCCTCCATCGACCAAGCCACCGGCGAACGCGGGCCCGACCCGCTCGATATCCTTACGCTGTACCGGCAGGAGGCACGCACCGGCGGCGTAGTGTTCGGCCAGAACGTGATCGTGCAGACGGGAATCGGCCGGACGCTCCGCGTGGGTATGGCGCTCGCGGAGGAATGGAACTTCTGACCGGTTCCTGGCCTCCGCCGTCAGTCTGCGGGCCGGCACAGTTGCATGTAGCGCCGGGTGTTTTTCTCGTCCTCCATCGCCCAGATACGCGTACTCAGTTCACGCGCCTGCCCGTCGCCCAGCACCGGCGCGGCGAGCCCCATGAACTTCTCCTGCAACTCGGCGTCGCTCGGCGGATTATCCGGGCTGTAGCCGCGGGCGTGTTCGGTGTGGCTGGCAAGCAAGGCACCGTCGTCGAGCGTGACCGTCATGCGCGTTTCGTCCTTGCGTACACCGGGATCGCACTCCACCTCGACCTTCCGGCGCAACGCAGTGACATCCGGCATCGCCGCACGCGCATCCGTGAACTGGCCGGGAAGCGCGGCGCCATCCAGCATCGTCACCGCGATCGCATGGTAGGGGCTGAACTTGGACTGCATGCCGGTGGCGGGTTCGCGCACCCGCATCTGCTCGAGCACCTGCGGGTGCACGACGGCGTGGATGCGCCGGATTCGCTCCATCCTTCCAGTCAACTGCGACCGCAGCGCCAGCGCGGCGTCGAGCGCGGGATGCACCACCCCGCCGCAGGAATACAGCTTGTAGCCCTTGCGGGTGAAGCAGTAGTCCCGTCCCAGCCCCGCCACGATCGCATCCCCGGTCACCGCGCCGCAGGCGACTTCGAGGAATCCGCGCGCGCCCTCGAGGCCGGCCTCGGGCCCGGTGAACCCCGAGGCGGCAAGAAACGCCGCGCGCACGCCATTGGCCGAGGCGTTCCCCGCGTGCAGGGACTTCATCATGGAGCCAAAGCTCACGCGCAGGCCCGCCGCTTCGCTCGCCGCGATCCCCAGCGCGTGGTTGCCCTGCGCCGCGTCGAGCTTGAGCAGGTTGCTGGCTGCCGCCGCGGCGCCCAGCGTGCCGACGGTACCGGTGCTGTGCCAGCCCGGCTCGTAGTGTGTAAGCTGGGTCGCCTCGCCGACGCGGCCCGCGACTTCGTATCCGGCCGCCATCGCGGCGATCAGAGTGCGCCCGGAAGCACGGCTCCACTCACCCGCAGCGAGCGACGGCGGCACGATGACGATGCCCGGATGGATGCCCGCAGCAGAATGCACGTCGTCGAAATCGTAGACGTGGCCCATGCTGCCGTTGACCCACGCCGCCGACACGGGATCCACCCGCTCGACGCGCCCGATTACGGTACCGCCGGTTTTGCCGGTGGTCGTCTTCCTGCCACGCAACTGTGCGAGGTGGGCCAGCAGCAGGTCGACGATCTTGTGGTGCGCGCCGAGCAGCGCAACGCCAGTGAAATCCAGCAACGCGCGCTTCACTTCGTGCACCGCGGGCGACGGCAGGTCTTTATAGCGCAGGCCGGTGGCAAACTCGGCAAGCCGTGCGGTCAGGCGTGTTTCCGAACTCATGCTGCTGTTCCTTTGTCTTCGGGCCAGAACGGCGGCAAGCTTCTCGGGCAAGCGCGGGGCTGTCAAGCAAATCGCGATTCGCTACACTCGGGTGGCGGTTTTCATTCCCTATTCGAGGCACGCATGACGCTGATGCTCCGTTGTTCTCTCCTCCTGGTACTCACGGTCAACAGCGCCTTGCTTTCCGTGACTGCCTTCGCCGCCTACCCGGACCGGCCCATCCGGCTGGTTGCGCCCTTTCCGCCCGGCGGCGGTGTCGACCTCGTGGCCCGTGTGCTCGCGCAGGCGCTCTCGGACAGCTTCAAGATACAGGTCATTGTGGATAACCGCGCCGGCGCCACCGGCCGCATCGGTACCGAACTCGTCGCCAAGGCCGCGCCCGACGGCTACACCCTGCTCCTGGGCAGCGTCGGTGCAAACGCGATCATCCCCGCGGCCTACCGCAATCTGCCGTACGACGCGGTGAACGACTTCGCCCCGATCGGCCTGGTCGCTTCGGCGCCGTACGTGCTGGTCGTGCATCCGTCGCTGCCGGCAAAGAACCTGAAAGAACTCATCGCACTGGCACGTGCGAAGCCCGACGCCCTGACCTACGCCTCCTCCGGCAATCTGAGCGGCGCGCACCTGTCCGGTGAGTTCATCAACTACCTGGCCAAGGTGCAGATGCTGCACGTGCCTTACAAAGGCGCTGCCCCGGCAATGAACGATCTGCTGGGCGGGCAGGTGGCGATCACCTTCGCCGCCATTTCCGGTGCAGTGCCCTTCGTGCAGTCCGGGCGCCTACGCGCGCTAGGCGTCACCGGCCCCAAACGCTCGCCAACATTTCCCGATGTCCCGGCCATCGGCGAGGTGCTCAAGGGCTACGATGTCAGCCAGTGGTACGGCCTTTTTGCACCCGCCGGTACGCCCAAGGACGTTGTTGCCCGCCTTCATGAAGAAATGGTCAAAGCCCTCGACAAGCCCGACGTGCGCAAACGGCTCGTGGACATCGGCGCTGATCCGGTGGGCGGCACGCCCGAACAACTCGCCGCGCAGGTCAAGGCCGAGATCACCCGCTGGGGAACCGTCATTAAGGCAGCAGGTATCAAGCCGGAGTAGAACCGTATACTCCGGCCGACCGAGGGGAGCGCGCCTGTAAAACCGATCGTGGTCTCTCAACCGAAAGCACCTTACATGCCACTCACCGTCCTCTTCACCGACGCCCGCGTCGCCGACCTCGACCTCGAACGCGCGGTGACCGGCCCCGACTGCGTGCTGCTTAACCCGCGCAAAGACCGTTTCGACGAGATCGACCTCAAGTCCTGGGAGAGTGCCGATGCCGTCATCACGGCGCGCATGCCGATCGACGCCAAGGCGCTGCCGCATTTGAAGCGCACGCGCATCGTCGTGCGCCACGGCGTGGGCTTCGACATCGTGGACCTCAAGGGCTGCGGCGAAGCGGGCATCGCGGTGTGCAACGTTCCCGACTACGGCACGACGGAAGTCGCGGACTCCGCGATCGCCATGATGCTGGCCTTCGCGCGCGGCGTTTCCGCCTGCGACGCGGCGTTGCGCGTCGACCTCAAGACCGGCTGGACGCACAACCACAGCGTCACCGCGCGGCGGCTGCGCGGCGCCTGCTTCGGCGTGATCGGCCTCGGCCGCATCGGCACCGCGGCGGCGCTGCGCGCGCGGGCCTTCGGCATGGACGTCGCCTTCCATGATCCGGTCCTGCCGAACGGCGCGGAGCTGTCCTTCGGCTTCACGCGCGTGCGCACGCGGGAAGAACTGCTCGGCATGGCCGACGTAGTCTCCATCCATACCCCGCTCACGGCCGACACGAATCGCATGATCGACGCCAAGGCCGTCGCCGCGATGAAAGCCGGCGCCTGGCTCATCAACACCGCCCGCGGGCCGATCTGCGACACCGGGGCGCTGCTGGACGGCCTGAAGAGCGGCAAGCTCGGCGCGGTGGGTCTCGACGTATTGCCGACGGAACCGGGCACGACGATGGCGACGGATCCCCTGATCCAGGCATGGCAGGCGAACGAACCCTGGCTGCGCGGCCGCATGCTGCTCAACCCGCACGCGGCATGGTTCAGCCCGGCCTCCATGGCCGATCTACGGGCCAAGGCGATGGAAACGGTGTGGGACTACCTGCGCGATGGCACGCTCGCCAACTGCGTCAACGCGGAACACCTGAAGCACCGGCGCTGATCAGTCCGTGCGGCCCGGCCGCTGGTGGATTAAGCTTGCAGCCGCAGGGATCGCGACCCCGCGATCAAACCGCCACAGAGCGGCCCCCTGCCAACAGGAGGAGTTCCATGACATCGCCGTACGTTCGTCCGCGCCTGATCCCGGCGCTCTGCGCCGCCGTGCTGTTCCTGACGGCCCTGCCGGCCGCCGCCCAGCAGAACTTCCCCAACCGCCCGCTGCGCATGGTCATCCCGTGGCCGCCGGGGCAGGCGACCGACCTCGTTGGCCGGGTGGTCGCGGTCAAACTGACCGAGGTGCTGGGCCAACAGGTGGTCGCAGACAACCGTCCCGGCGCGGGCGGCATGATCGGCACCGATGTCGTCGCCAAGGCCACGCCCGACGGCTACACCCTGCTCGCAGCCTCGTCCGGCCCGGTCACCATCAACCCGCTGCTGCAGAAGGCGCCCTACGACCCGGACCGCGATCTGGTGCCGGTGGCCAACGTCGCGCGTTCGCCTTACGTGCTGGTAACCAACCCGGCCTTCCCCGCCAAGACGGCCGTTGAGCTCATCGCACTGGTGAAGGCGGCCCCCGGCAAATACGCGTTCGCGTCCTCCGGGACCGGGGCCACAGGACATCTCGTCGGCGAGTGGTTCAACACCGTGAACGGCCTCAAGGCCACGCACGTTCCCTACAAGGGCAGCGCCCCGGCGCTGGTGGACGTGATCGGCGGCCAGGTCGCTTATACCCTGGAGACGATGGCGGCGACGCTGCCGCTGATCAAGTCGGGTCGCCTGAAGGCCTTCGGGGTTTCCACCCTGTCGGCCAGCGCGCTCGCGCCGGACATTCCGCCGCTGGCGGTCGTCGCCAACATGCCCGGCTTCGATGCCGCGGCGTGGATCGGGGTCATGGTGTCGGCCGGCACGCCCAAGCCGCTGGTCGAGCGGCTGACGAAGGCGGTGGATGAGGCCATGCGCACCGCTGACGCACGGGAGCGCCTGATCGCGTCCGCGCTGGAGCCGAACTACATGCCGGCGGGCGAGTTCGCTCAGTATCTGAAGCTGCAGAAGGCGCGCTTCAGCGAGGTGATCAAGCAGGGCAATATCCGGATCGAGTGAGCCGGCCGCGTGTTCTTTTTCCCATTCCCCATTACCCATTTCCCCGAACGGAGATTACGCACATGCTGTGGGCCATTTCCTGCGTCGACAAACCCGACACCGCCGCCATCCGAGACTCGGTGTTGGCACCGCACCGCGAGTACCTCACCAGCCAGAAGGGCATCCTCGTACTAGCGGGCGCGACGCAGAACGACGACGGCACGGTGGCGATCGGCAGCCTGTTCGTCGTCAACGTGAACAGCCGCGCGGAAGCGAAAAAATTCTCCGATGGCGATCCCTTCACTCAGAAAGGCGTGTTCGCGAGCATCACGATCACCCGCATGCGCAAGGGGCAGTGGAATCCCGGAGCGGCCGAAGGCGCCTGACTGCCGCCCCGGGCAACGCGATCGACCGCCGCGGCAAAGCCCGCGGCGTTTTTCTGGAGGAGAAAACATGACCACGCTGTCCCCATGCCGGCTCGCGCTGGTACTCGTTGTCACCGTCTGCGCCGCCTTCGCGGCGCACGCCGCCGCCCAGGCGCCGTATCCCTCGCGCAACGTGCAGGTGATCCTGCCGTACGTCGCCGGCGGTTCGGTGGACGTGATCACGCGCGCGGTCGCGCAGGAACTCTCGAAAGCCTGGGGCCGCAGCCTCATCCTCGACAACCGCCCCGGCGCCAGCGGCATGATCGGCACGGAACTCGCCGCCAAGGCCGACCCCGATGGCTACGTGCTGCTCGGTCATTCTTCCTCCTACCCCGCCACCGCGGCGGTGCGCGAGAAACTGCCCTTCGACCCCGCCAAGGCGATCGTGCCGGTCGCGATGTTCGCGCGCGCGCCGATGGTCTTCACCGTGCACCCCTCGGTGCCGGCACAGAACATCAAGGAGCTCGTTGCGCTGGCGAAGAAAAACCCCGGCAAGTTGAACTACGGCTCCTCCGGCATCGGCGGCAACAACCACTTCTCGGGCGCGCTGTTCGCCCACGCCGCCGGCATCAAAATGACTCATATCCCCTTCAAGGGCATCGCGCTTGCAGTGACCGCCGCCGCTGCGGGCGAGATCGAGATCGTCATCGCCAGCGCGGCCGCGGTGAATCCGCAGATGAAGGCGGGCCGCCTCCGCGCGCTGGGCGTCACCAGCCTGGAGCCCTCGCCCCTGCTGCCGGGTCTGCCGGCCGTCGCGCAGTCCGGCGTGCCGGGCTACAGCTACGAGCTGTGGTGGGGCCTGTTTGCGCCGGCCGGCATGAGCGCCGAGCGAATCGGTTTCATCAACGCGGCGGTGAACAAGGCGCTCGGCGGTCCCGAACTGAAGAAATTCCTCGATCAGGAAAGCGCCGCGCCATGGCCGCAGACCCCGGCGCAGCTCGCTGACCTGCTGCCCCGGGAAATCGCCCGCTACAAACAGGCGGCGCAGCTCGCGGGTATCCAGGCCCAATAAGAACCTGATAGTCGCCGGCTAGGCTGCGACGGCGACCCCCTCCTGCTCGCAGGAATTCGCGACATCGCTGATCGTGACGCGCTGCATGTCGCGCACCCAGCGCAGATCGTCATAGTCCGTGCCGCGGTGCATGGTGCACCGGTTGTCCCACAGGATCAGCTCGTTCGGCCGCCAGCGGTGGGTGTAGACGAACTGCCGCTGGACGGTGTGCGCAATGAGTTCGTCGATCAGTGCGCGGCCCTCGGCGTCCGGCATGTCCAGAATGCGCCCGGCATGCGACGCGACGTACAGGGACTTGCGGCCACTCTCCGGCAGGGTCCGCACCAGCATCTGCGGCACGGGCGGCAGCCGGCGCTTTTCGTCCTCGTTGAATTCCGTGAAGCCGCTGCGCTGGCGCGAATAGGCGATGCAATGCTCGGCGACCAGGCCATGCAGTTTTTGCTGCGTGGCAACCGGCAGCGCGTCGTAGGCCGCGCGCTGGTTGGCGAACTGCGTGTGCCCGCCGATCGGCGCGATGGTCCGCGCGTAGAGCAGTGAGCACAGGCTGGGCAGGCGCTTGAAAGAGCTGTCGGTGTGCCAGAGTTTGTTGCCGGCCTTGTACATGCGCTGGCGGCTGGTTTCGCCCCAGATCTTGCCTTCGGCGTTGAGGTTCGAGATGTCCGCGAAGGCGCCGGTGTAGCGCGTCGGCGTTGCCTTGGGATCGAGCGTGCGCTCATTTTCCACCGGGCCGAATTTCGCCGAGAAGGCAAGGTGCTGATCCGGCGTCAGGTGCTGGCCCGGAAACGCGAGCACGGCGTACTGAAAGAACGCCGCCCTGATCGCGGCGAAATCCTCGTCCGGCAGCGGCCGGGAAAGGTTGACGTCGCCGATTTCCGCCGCGAAGTCCGGGGTGACCGGGTAAACGGTAATGCTCATGATTGCCCCTCCCAGCACGTCTTGTGAACGTCATGGCCCGCGCACACGCGACAAACGTTAAACCCTGCTCGCGCCGAAACAGACCGATGATCGATACGGCGCCCTGCCCTGCAGCGTCGAAAACTCACCTGTGGCGAAGACTCAATGCCGAGAACAGGAACGATCTCTACTTTCCCGATAATGCCTGATCAAGAAAGTCGATGACGATATCCTTGTACATCGCACCAAATCTCGGAGTGAATGCGTCCGTATGACTACCCCCCTCGATGACAATGAGGCGCTTGGGGTCACCAGCCTTGGCGAATAGCCGCCTGGCATGATTGATGGAAATCACGGGATCCGATGTTCCGTGAACAAGAAGAAAGGGTATGGGCGCCAAGTTCCCAATATAGCGGTCCGGGCTGAAGGTATCGTTCATCAGCACTCCTGCACCAGGGATCTTGTCACTGGCGATGGAAGAATATGAATAGAACGTGGCCTCAATGACCACCGCTTTCACCCCGTTGCGATTCCCGGAACCCACCACCGCAATCGCGTTGGCGCCACCCAGGCTTTGACCCAGCACTATCAGACGCTCCGGATTAATATCCGGCCTCGAACGAACATAGTTCAGCGCGCCATCGGAATCCTCGAACACACCTTTGGGGTCCGGCGTCCCCTCAGACAACCCATAACCACGATAATCGAAGACGAAGAGATTGAATCCCCTCTTTGGCAACCATTCGACAAATTGCCAGTGCGCGGACATGTTTTGGGCGTTCCCGTGAAAATGAACGACGGTGCCTTTCGCATTCTTCGGGTCGCTGTGCCCGGCCGCGGGAATAAACCATCCGTGCAGCTTGGTGCCGTCCAGACTGTTGAGTTGCACTTGCTCAAACTTGAGTCCCGCACGCGACGGCGTATCGTACAGAACGCGATCGGGTTGATAGAAAATATTTTGCGCGCAACCCGCAAGGGCAGCGCCGATCACCAGCAAACAAGCTGACCGAGAGGTCGCTGAAACCAGCCTATTTACAAACGCCATCTGAATTCGACGTTTTCCTGAAGGGCCCACGCAGCGGCGGCAGGCTTGTCCGTACAAGAGCTTCACGCCTGCCATACCCCGTAACCCTTCTCCCGCAGCGCGATCGCCAGCTCCACTTCCATGTCCCGCGCGGCATCGTATGGCATCGGGTTGTAGCATTCATACAGATCGGGCAGCAGGCGCTCGCCGTAGCGTTCCACGTACTTGTTCGCCCGAATGCCGGCCTTGTGCTTGTTGAAGCGGTCGTCGGGACTGAGTCCCGTCAGCCCGGCGTAAACGCAGGGCTTGAGCGGGTCGTGGTCGGGATTGCATTTCACGAACTTGCGCTCGTAGAGCACCGCTTTCGACAGCAGCACCACGTAGACGCTGTGGTGATGGCGACGCGCGCGGGCCACGACGGTCGGTTCAACGCACCCGCAACTTCTCGACCACCGCAGGATCGGGATCCAGTCCCAGCCCCGGTCCCTGCGGCACCGCGATGCAACCCTGCGCATCCGGATCGATGGCGCCGTGCAAGGGGTTGACCGCGAAATCGGCATCGTAGCGCTCGACGAGGCCGCCGCCGGGCATCGCGGCGATGCAATGGATGGAGGCCAGCAGCCCCGGCCCGAAGTAGGCGGAATGCGGCACCACCGTCACGCCGAAACTCTCCGCCAGCGCCATGACCTTGCGCATCTGCGTGACGCCGCCGACCTTGGTGACGCTGGGCTGCGCGTACGACAGCGCGCCGGCCTCGAACAGGCCCTTGAACTCGGGCAGCATGGCATTCTCGCCCGCCGCGGTCGGGATCCCGCCCTGCGTCCGCACCCTCGCCAGGCCCGCGTGGTCCTCCGGCGGCCACACCGGCTCTTCCAGCCACATCAGGTTGAGCGGCTGCAGCTTGCGCGCCATAACGATGGCCTCATCGACGGTCCACGGACAATTGCAGTCGACCATGATGGGAACCTCCGCGCCGGCGGCCTCGCGCGCAGCCGCAATCGGCGCCTCGGTGATCTCGTGCAGCTTGAGGTGGCGGTAGCCGCGCTTCAATGCGCGCTCGGCGTAATGCCGCACGGCCCCCGCCTCGCCGTAACGCAGCAGGCTCGCATACGCGGGGAGCACGCTGCGCGGCGACCCGCCCAGCAGTCGGTACAGCGGCTGCCCGGCGAGCTTGCCGGCAATGTCCCACAGCGCAATGTCGATGGCGGAAAGCGCGTACATCGCCGGCCCGTTGCGGCCGACGCCGCCCAGGTTGCGCTGCAACTGGTCCACCAGGGCGCTGATGTGCGTGGGGTCGCGCCCGATGCACATTGGCCCGATGAACGAATCGAGCGCGGCCTTGGTCGCCGTGAAGATGCGGTGGCCGAAGCCTTCGCCCCAGCCGGTGACGCCCTCGTCGGTGTCGATGCGCACGAGCAAGGTATCCATGCTGGTGCGCGCGCTACCGCTGACCTTGGGCACCACGGTGCCTTCGATCAGCATCGGCATGTTGACGACGATGGTTTCGATGCGGGTGATCTTCATCGGCACTGCCCGCCGGCGGATGCGGAGTGCCTCATTGGTCGCCGCCCTTTTCAGCCCGCTGCTGCGTCTGCTCCGCCGCGGCGCCGATTTTC
>CAZXNF010000032.1:0-13409 GCA_964641785.1 uncultured Streptomycetaceae bacterium
GCGCGTCCGGCCGCGGGACGCCCCGTCACGCCTTGGGCCGGGTCCAAGTCTCCGACCAGGCGAGGCAGCAGCTCGACGCCGGCTTGCCGAAACGGTCCGCCAGGAATACCTTGCCGGCCCCAGCGGCGCCGTTGACCGACAATTGCGCGTCGCGGGCGGGCAGGAACGTGCTGTACACGCCCAGCGGCCGGTTACCGGCGCCCGGCGGCATCGTGAGCACGAATGGCGTCATCAGGTCCCAGTAACTGAGGATGATCTCGTCCTCGTCCGAATAGACCCGCTCCTCGACGGTGCTCAAGGCATCACCGGTGCGCTCGAACTCGGCATCGATGACCGGCAGCGCTTCGTCGGCGAAGGGCTTGTGCAGCAGGACTTCGAGCGTGCGCTGCAGGAAGCGCGCGACGCCCGCGTTGTCGCTATACACACGCGGCGCGTTGCCCGTGAGCGGACTTTCGATGAACAACGCGTGGCCCTGGCCCGCAGGGGACCACAGCACGCGCCAATGGCTCACGCGATCGGTCAGCGTCGTGCCGCCGTCGTTCGACAGGCGGATGAACGAGTTCTCGCCCGTCATCACGACATCGTGCGGGTCCACCATCCGGGCTTCTGCCATGTGTCTCTCTCCGTTGAGGTCAGGCTTCCGCCACGGCCTTAGTGTCCACCGCCCGCAAGGGACCGCGGAAGTGCTTGGGCGCCCGCAGCGTCGGGTCGACGAACTTCAGGTACTGGGGCCCGAGCTCGGCCAGGCTGCGGCAGCCGAGCAGGGCGATGTTGCGGCTGATCTCGTCGCGGTAGATCTCCAGCGCGCGCGCGGCACCCGCTTCGCCACCGGCGGCCACGCCATACAGCGTGGAGCGACCAACCATCACCGCGTTCGCGCCCATCGCCAGCGCCTTGACCACGTCGCTGCCGCGGCGGATGCCGCTGTCCATGAACACCGTCGCGCGGCTGCCGACGGCGTCCACGATGTCCGGCAGCGCCTCCATCGGCGAGATGATGCCGTCGAGATTGCGCCCGCCGTGGTTGGAGACGTCGATGCCGTCGGCGCCGTGGTCCACCGCTTTCGCGGCGTCGTCCGGATCGAGCATGCCCTTGACGATCAGCTTGTGCGGCCAGATCTTGCGCAGGGCGTCGAGGTCGGGCCAGCTGATTGAATCCGAGCGCAGGCTCGAGCGGCCCATCGGCCCCGCCGTCATCTTGGCTTTCGCCACCGCCGGATAGTTGGCGTACATCGGCATGCCGGTGGTCACCAGGTAGCGCAGCATGGTGCCAATCAACCAGCGCGGATGCGTCACCATGTCGAGCACGTTGCGGGTCGAGAAGCTGAAGGGGATCGTGAAGCCGTTGCGGATGTTGTATTCGCGGTTGCCGGACGACACGCCGTCCACCGTCACCACCAGCGCCTTGTAGCCCGCGGCTTTGGCACGCAGCACCAGTTCATGCGACAGCGAGCGGTCCGGCCACATGTAGAGCTGGAACCAGAGCTCGCCACCCGCTTCTTCCGCCACCCGCTCCATGGCCGTCATCGAACCGGTGGCCAAAGTGAACGGAATCCCCGCGGCCTTCGCGGCACGGGCGAGCGCGATTTCGCCCTCGTACCACATCAGCCCCGCGGTGCCCGTGGGCGCGATCACCAGCGGCAGCTTGTGCTTGACGCCGAAGATCGTCGTTTCCGTTGTGCGCTTGGAGACGTCCACCATCGTGCGCGTCTTGAAGCGGATGCCGTCGAAGATCGAGCGGTTATTCTTCAGCGACACCTCGTCCTCGGTACCGCGGTCGACGAACTCGAACAGGCCCTTGGGGACGCGCTTCAGCGCCTGGTCGCGGAGGTCGAAGATGTTGCAGGCCTTCAGGTCCTTGCTCATGGCTTCCCCGTGGTGAGTGCCGTAACGGGCCGAGGATAACAAACTCGCCGGCCCCACTGCGCCGGCGGGCCGAATCCGGTCTTGAAATAAGGGGTTGGGGATACTCAGCAACTCGCGTATACTCCGTTTGTGCGATGCAGCATCCGGCTGTGGCTTGCTTGTTTCTTCATTTCCGGGCTGTGTCGTAACGGTTCATCGTCCCTGACCTCCCCGAAAGACGGTTTTCACGGTCTTTCTGCTGCGTTCCTGCTGTAAACCTTCTCCGGTTTTCCTCAAGGATTGCGATTCGGTTGGTGCCGGTGTTTTTGGCCTGCCGACTGTTGTGCGCGTCACGCGCGCAACACGCATCCGCTTCCGCCCGCGGACGGCCTGCCTTTCGCAATCGCTGTGTTTGCGCGTCCAACGGAATGGCCGCGCGGGAAACTGAAAATGAAGTTTGAAGACTTGGGGCTCGCCGCCCCGATCCGCGAGGCCATCGCCGACGCGGGCTATACCGACCCCACCGCCGTTCAGGGGCGCACCATCCCGGAAGCGCTGGCCGGCCGCGACCTCATGGTCTCCTCGCAGACTGGCAGTGGAAAAACCGCCGCCTTCATGCTGCCCGCGCTGCAGTTGCTCACGCAACCGCACGCCGTAGCCGGCCGCGGACCACGCGTCCTCGTGCTCACGCCGACACGCGAGCTGTCGGCGCAGGTCACGCAGGCCGCCGAAACCTACGGCCGCAAGATGCGCCACATCAAGACCATCTCGGTGGTCGGCGGCATGCCCTACCCGCTGCAGATCAAGCTGCTGCGCGCGGGCGTGGACATCCTTGTCGCCACGCCGGGGCGTCTTCTCGACCAGATGAACTCGGGCCGCGTGGACCTCTCGCGCATCCAGTTGCTGGTGCTGGACGAAGCCGACCGCATGCTCGACATGGGCTTCAAGGATGATCTCGAAGCCATCGTCGGCAAAACCCCCGCCACCCGGCAGACGCTGATGTTCTCCGCGACCATGGAACCGGCCATCGTCCGCCTCGCGGCTGCCCTGCTGAAAGACCCGGTGCGCATCGCCGTTGACAGCCAGCAGACGCCCCATGCGAATATCGAGCAGCGTCTGCACTTCGCCGACGACATGGGCCACAAGACGCGGCTTCTCGAGCACCTGCTGCGGGATACCGAGATGAACCAGGCCATCGTGTTCACCTCGACCAAGCGCGCCGCCGATGACCTCGCCCAGGGCCTGCACCGGCAGGGGTTCTCCGCCGCCGCGCTGCACGGCGACATGAACCAGAGCGCCCGCACCCGCACGCTGACGGCGCTGCGCCGCGGCTCACTGCGCGTGCTGGTGGCAACGGACGTGGCCGCGCGCGGCATCGACGTGCAGGGCATCTCGCACGTCATCAACTACGATCTGCCGAACCAGGCTGAGGACTACGTACACCGCATCGGCCGCACCGGCCGCGCGGGCCGCAACGGCATCGCGATCAGCTTCGCCAACGTGCGCGACCACTACCTGGTCAAGTCCATCGAGCGCTTCACCGCCCAGCCGATCGCGATCACGATGATCGAAGGCCTGGAGCCGAAACAGCGCGAGTTCTCCAAAAAGCCGCCGAGTTCGCGGCCGATGGGGCGCCGTCCCAGCACCAGCAACCGCTCGGCCAAACCGTCGGGTGCCCGTGAGGGCGGTTATGGCGGTTACGACCGCAGCGGCGCGGGCAAGCCGGCCGGCAAGTCCTTCGGCGGCTTCCGCGGCCGCGGCAAACCGCGGGCGGCTTCCTCCGGTTACTGACCCGCGCGTTCGCCAATAAAAAGCCCGGCAGCCGATGGATGCCGGGCTTTTCTACGCCTTCTTCACGGGAACTACTCGGGTGTGATCTTCAGCGGCCGGACGATCTTGTCCCACTTGGCCATGTCCGCCGTGATCAGCTCGCCGAACTGCGCGGGGGTTGCATCGGCCGCTTCCACGCCGACGCCCGCGAGCTTCTCCTTCATGTCGGCGGGCCGGATTACCGTGCGGACGGCGCCGTTGATCTTCTCGATGGCCGCCCTGGGCGTCCCGGCCGGCGCGACCAGTCCATACCACCCGCTGGCGGCGTAGCCCGGCAGACCCGCTTCCGCGATCGTCGGCACCTCGGGCAGCGCCACGCTGCGCTTGGGGGTCGTCACGCCGAGCGACTTGATCCTTCCACTCTGGATGTGCGGACGCGCAACGGCCACCGTCGAGAAGAAGATCGCCACCCTTCCGGCCACCAGGTCCAGCATGGCCGGGCCGCCGCCCTTATACGGCACGTGCAGCATCTTCACGCCCGCCATCGAACTGAACAGCTCCGCCGCCAGGTGCGTGAAATTGCCGATGCTCGACGACGCATACGCCACCTGCCCGGGCTTCGCCTTGGCCGCCGCGATCAGTTCGGGCACCGACGAGATGCCCGATGACGGATGCGCGACCAGCACGTAGGCGCCATCGCCGATGAGCACGACTGGTACGAAATCGCGCGCGGTGTCGTAAGGCAATTTGGGATACAGACTGGGATTGATCGCGTGGCCGGCGGCGATCATCAGCAGCGTGTGGCCGTCGGGTGCCGCCCTGGCGACGAGCTCGGAACCGATGATGGTGTTGCCGCCGCCGCGGTTGTCGATGACGACCTGCTGACCGAGCCGTTCCGTAAGCCCCGGCGAGAGCAGGCGCATGACCGTGTCGTTGGCGCCGCCCGGCGGGTAGGGCACCACGACGCGGATCGGCCGCCACGGGAAGGTCTGCGCGAAACCGGCAAGCGGTGCGATGAGGATTGCCAGCAACGCAGCCGATGCGAGCCGCGATCCCCGATTTTTCCGTATGGTCATGGTGAACTCCTCCTGCGGCCGTTATTGGGTTTCCGCTGCGCCGCGGCACTGCTGCATTGCGTTAAGGCTTGATCGTCGGCAATCCCTTGCGAATGCGTGACACGTAGAAGTCCACGCCGGTGAGGTGGGACAACAGGTACTCGCGCTCCTCGTAACGCTCCGTAAAGTCGTGGCGCGAGCGGTAATCGAAGTTGCGGTAGTTGATGATGCGGATGCGATCGCCGTCGATGACTGCCCGCGGCATGACCGCCACGTCGGGCTGCCAGGGCCGGTCGTGCAGCGCCGGAATGGTCATCCACCATCCGTAGAACACGACGAACACGCCCGCGAACACGAGATAGCCCCGCGGCCGGCGCGCGAACCACAGCGCCCACACGCCGAACGCGAAGAAAACCGCCGCCGGCGCGCACGATGAACTTGACTGCAGCCCCCACAACCAGACAAAGGGCAGACGCAGCCAGCGGAAAGCCGTCGAGCGGCGGGGCAGGCTATCGTTCATGCGGCGCGAGGATGCTGTGAAAGGGTCCCGGCGGGAAAGGCCTCAGGATCGCGGCGGCCCGCGGCCGCTATTTCGGCGGCAGCCGCACGCTCGCGAGGTCGGTAGCGACCACCGTGTTGCCGGCGAAGCCCCCCGCCTCGGCGGACCTGCGGTAGTCGGCCTCGGTCAGCGCGCCCCCCGGCACCTTGAAGAAACCCTGGCTCGCCGCGCCCACCGGCGGGATCAGGTGCGTGAGCACAAGGTGCTTCGCGCCCGCACGCTGCGCCATCGCGCCGAGGTCGGCCGATGTGCTCTGCCGGAAGAAGATCGGCGCCGGCATGCCACTGCCCTTGTCCGGTGCCATGACCGGGTGGATCGCGGAATGCACGATCACATCCGCGCCTTTCGCGAATCTCTCCACCTGCTCCGAGGTGGACGAAGCGCGCGGCGGCGCGGGCATGTCGTTCCCGGCATCGCCGCCGATCACGACACTGCCGGCCGGCGTGTCCACGCGATAGGAAGCGTGTCCCGCGATGTGGGTCGAACGGATCGCGCTGACCTTTACGTCGCCGGACGACCACACCAGCTGCGCATCGTTCTTCGGCTCGAAAGTGACGACGCGGGTCATCTCCACGGGACCGCCGGGCGGGCGCGCCGGGTCCTCGGACACGCGCTGCGCGATTTCCCCCGACCGCAGATAGGCGTCGCCGATGTGCGCCACGAGCTTCGAGCAGCTGTTGGTCACGCCCTGCGGCGATGCGGCGTCCGCGCTGCACACCACGTCGAGCTTGGGTCCCTTGAAGTTGTAGTGCCAGCGCAGCTGCATGATGTCGGCGAACCCGTCGACGTGATCCGAATGCATGTGCGTGAAGAAAATGGCATTGAGCTGGCCGGGCGCCACCCCGGCCTGGGTGAGGCGCACGCTCGTCGCGCGGCCCGCGTCGAACTGCAGCCTCACCGCGCTGCAGTCGTTGCTATCGTCGCCGTAGCGCACCAGCGTGCCGGGGCCCGCCATGCCGTTGAAGTTCGGCGGCCCGCCGGCCGCGCCGGTCACCGTCACGACGAGACACGGCGCCGCCTGCGCCACTGACGGCGCGGTTGCGGCTGCCAGCGCCACGCCGGCGCATAACGCGGCGACAGCCAACGATCGACTACGCATGAAGCGCTCTCCTTGGGTCATTGCAGGGGGGCGGCGCGCACTACTCCGCCTTGATGTTCGCTTCGCGCACGATCTTCGTCCACTTCGGGATTTCCTCGCGGATCAGCTTCGCGAATTCCTCCGGCGTGCTGGCGACGATCTCGAAGCCGACGTTCGCCATGCGCTCCTGCCCTTCCGGCGTCCGGGTGATGCGGACGATCTCGCGGTGGAGCTTGTCCACGATCGGTCGCGGCGCGCCCGCCGTCGTCAGCACCCCGTACCAGGCATCCGCCGCAAATCCCGGGAACCCCTGCTCGGCGATGGTCGGCACGTCAGGGAAGGCGAAGGAGCGCTTGAGCCCGGTCGTCGCGATCGGCCGCAGCCGGCCGGCCCGCACGTGCGGTGTCACCGCCGACATGCCAATGATCACCATCGGAATCTGCCCGCCCAGCACGTCGATCACGGCCTGCCCGCCGCCCTTGTAGGGCACGTGCTGCATCTGCACGTTGGCCATGCGGTTGAGCATCTCCCCGGACAGATGGCCGATACTGCCCACCGCCGCGGACCCGAAGGAGATCGACGCCGGCTTCGCGCGCGCGAGCGCGAGGACGTCCTGCAGGTTCTTCGCCGGCACGCCCGGATGGATCACCGCGATGCTGGGGGCGGAAACCACATGCGAGATAGGCGCGAAATCCTTGATGGCGTCGTACGGCAGATTCGGGATCAGCGCCGGCCCGATGCCGAGGTTGGCGATGTAGCCCAGCACCAGCGTGTAGCCGTCCGGCAGCGCGCGCGCCGTGATCTCCATGCCGATCACACCATTGGCGCCCGAGCGATTGTCCACCACCACCTGCTTGCCCCAGGCTTCCGTCATCTTCACGGCAAGCAGGCGCGCGACGGTGTCGGTACTGCCCCCGGGCGCGAAGGGCACCACGAAGCGGATCGGGCGGGTGGGATAGTCGGTCACCGGCGCGGCCGCGGCCGCGGGCAGGATTGCCCCCGGGAGTGCCGCCAAGAGCACGCCAATACGAAAAAGCATCTTCATGCGAAACCTCCTCCGCGCAGGCCTGAGCCGGCGTCCTGTTGTTTTCTCTGCCGCCAGCTTACTTCAGTACCGCGCTCGCCTCTGCCGCCGCGATCAACGCATCCGCATCCTTCGCCAGCAAAAATCGTTGTTCGACGGCATTCGCTGCCGCCTTGCGCACGGCGGCGACATAGCCCGCGTGGTCGCTGTAGCGCTCCTCGAGCGACGGGCGCGGGTCGCCACTCGCCAGGCGCTCCGCCCTGGTCTTCGCAAACGGGATCATGCCGCCCGCGTACGTGCAAAGTTTGTCCTGGTGGAAGGGCTTGGCGCCGCCGGCCGTGATGTTCCAGCCCATGTAGGTGCCGAGCGGCGCCGAGAGCAGCACTACCGGCACGCCACCGACCTCGTTGCCATCCGCATCGACCCTGGGTACCAGCGTCGTGATCACCCGCTTGATCGGCGGCGGCGCCTTGCTGGGAACGCCGGACGCGTCGTTGGCATCGAACTGCGGACCCCAGTCGTAATCGAGCACCGGGTTGATGAAGCCCGCCTCTGGCACCGTCGCCCGCAGACCGGGCAGCGTCGGGAAACCCATCGCCGCCTTGGTCGGTGCCACCAGTTGTTTCTCGCGCATGGTCGGCCAGCGGCTGTCCGGCGGCAGCGTGCCGCGCATCACCCAACTACGGAAGTGAACGGACAGCGCGTTCACGGTCTCGGTGTGCGGCACCGGATTGGCCGGCAGCACCCCGACCCCGGCGTTGTTGCCCGGACACTCGACAGGCGCCGTCGGCAGGCCGGCGCCCGGGAGGCTGGTATTGAATCCGCCCGCGCCGCCACCATGCGACGTGCTGGCGATGTAGTAGCGGCGCACATTTGCTGGCAGCGCGATGTCCTCCTTCGCCGCCGTGCCCACCCACTCCGGCCCCAGTTTGAGGCCCCAGATCTCAGCCGCACCGAAGTGCTCAATGACCTTGGGGCAGGTCTTTGTTGCGCTGCAGCGGTCGAGGAGGCTGCGCGACGGCAGGCCGCGCACCGGATCCGGGTGCGGGACCCACCACTGCGGCCCCTCGCTGCCCGCCTGGTAGAGCTCCAGCACGCCGTCCGGCTGGGCCCAGCGGTAGTTCAGCGCGATGCGGCGCCCGGCGATGATCGGCCACATGCCGTCGTGCACCTGCCGCTTTGCCTCGTCTTCATTGAAGCCGAGGTGCAACCAGCCGCGCAGATAATTGCCCGATTGCGACCGGCCGCGCGTGATGCTGGCCGTGATGCGCCCCGCCAGCGGGTTCGGCGTGCCGGCATCGTCTTTCGCGGCGTAGCGGAAGAACGACGCGACATCGCGCCATGCCGCGAACCCGATGCCGAGGATGTACGGGTCCTTCGCGGGGTACACCACCTGGTAGAGCTTGCCCGCGTCGAACCCGCCCTTGAGGCAGATCTGCACCGGCAGTTGCGTAAGCGGCGCGGGCGCCTCGAAAGTACCGCCGCCACAGAACCTCCAGTCGCCGCCAGCGATCGGCCTCTCTCCGGTGACCACGCCGTCCATCGATTCGTGGTCGCGCGAGACGAGTGTCGCCTTCGCGGTATCGAGGCCCGCCGGAAAATACGGCACGGGGTTGGTCTGCACGATCAGCGGCTGCGCACCCGGGCCGGACCGGTTGATGATGCGTGCAAGCACCAGACCCGTCACCGGCGATCCGTCCGTATGCTTCGCCACCGGCACCTGCAGCCAGTGATTGGCGTTCGCCGTCATGTTCGCGCGTACGGTAGTCCCGAGCGCCACGCTCATTCCCGCATTGTCGCCCTGCCAGGCACTGGCAAGGCCCACGTCGCCGGAGGCACGCTCCTGGCTGCTCAGGGTCAGCGGCCGGCCGCGGTTGGGCACGTCGTGCCATAGCAGGCCACTCGCCTTCGACAGGTCGACCGGCTTGGTGATCACGAACGTCGCCACGTAGCGGACCTTGCCATCCGCGTCGCGCCCGAGCGCGATGTCCTGGATCAGCGCGTTGCGGGAATGGGTGGGGTCCAGCTCGCCGAAGGCGCGACCGGAAATCTGCTCGTACTGGCCGGCTTCGCCGAAGGACGCGCAGACCGGGCCCTTGCAGAACGCCGGCGAGACAGTTTCGTCGATGACGATCTTCGTGATGCGCGCCCGTGCGGGCAGGACAACGGTCAACAGTCCGGCGGCGAGGCAAACGGCGAATACGGTGTGGCGCATGGATCTCTCCTCCGGTTCGGCATGGGCAGCGGGTGACGGCAGTTGCCTCTGTTCTGGTATCGATCAGAACGACGCGACAACGACGAACGTGCGGTATCAGTGTAAACCGGGGTCTACCTCCCCGGGCAAGCGCCTCAGCGGCCGCTCAGCAGCCGGTCCACGTCCTTCGCGGTCAGCGCCGGCGCCAGGCGCTCGAGAAAATCGTACATGTAGCGACGCAGGAAGACGCCCCGCCGTACCGTGATGACAGCAATCGGCGTGCCGAACAGATGGCTGGCGGGGATGGCGCGCAGCCCGGTGTCCCGCGCCGGCGAGTAGGCCAGGCTCTGGATCGCGGCAACGCCGAGCCCCTCGGCAACGTACGCTTTGATCACCTCGGCATCCGTCGCCGTCAGCACGACATTCGGCGTCAGGCCGCGCTGCTCGAACGCCTCTACGATCCGCAGGCCGCCGGAAAACCGGCGGTCGTAAACGATCAGCGGATGCTGCGCGAGGTCTTCCAGCGTGAGCTTGCGTTTCAGCTTGATCAGTGGATGGCCCACGGGCGTGATCACCACGCGCTCGATCGGGTAACACGGCAGCGTCACGAGTTCCGGGTGCTGCTCCGTGGACGCAACGCTGATGCCGAGGTCGGCCTGCCCAGACGACACCAACTGCGCGATGGAACTGGGATCGCCGGACTGGATGGAAAACGATACGCCGGGGTAGCGGACGCGGAACTGCTTGATCGCCTTCAGCAGCGTGTAGCGGGCGTGGATGTGCGTCGTGGCCACCACCAGCCGCCCCGATACCGGCGACCGCAGTTCCTCGCCGACGCGGCTCAACTGCTCCGATTCGTAGACGATGCGCTCCGCGCGCGCGATGACCGCCTCGCCCTGCGGCGACAGGCCCATGATTTTGTTGCGCCGCCGCACGAACACCTCGAAGCCGAGTTCCTGCTCCAGCAACTGGATCTGCCGTGTGAGCGCCGGCTGGCTGGCATGCAGCCGCTGTGCTGCGCGGGACAGATTGAAGCCCGACCGGCTGATCTCGCACAGGCACTCCAGGGGACGCAGTTTCATGGGGAGGAAGGGTACGGAGAGTGATGCAGTTTGATTATCATCATATGCAATATTATCAATTTACCGGATAACAGCGCGGGACTACCCTGCACGCTCAAAAAGCTGGAGGAGCCATGAACAGTACCGTCTTGTTCGAGGTGCGGGACCGCGTCGCCGTCGTCACGCTCAACCGCCCGGAAAAGAAAAACGCCATCAACCGCGCGATGCGCAAGGAAGTCCAGGACGCCTTCGTGCGCATCCGTTTCGATCCGGACATCTGGGGCGCCATCATCACCGGCAACGGCGAAACTTTCTGCTCCGGAAAGGACCTGCTGGAAAAGTTGCCCGACGAGGACAGCGAGGTGATGTCCAACGACGAGCTCTACCTCTACCTGCGCTTCATCTACAAACCGATCCTCTCGGCGCTGAACGGCGCCGCGCTCGCGCAGGGCGCGGGCTTCGCGCTCAACTCCGACATCGTGATCATGGCGGACACCGCGAGCATCGGCTGGCCGCAGGTCCGGCGCGGCATCTCCTCGGTCAGCGGCCCGAGCTACATCCCGCACGCCATTCCGTGGAACCAGGCGATGGGCTTCCTCATGCGCGGGCGTTTCATCGAAGCCGCCGACGCCTACCGCTTCGGCATCGCGAACGAAGTCGTTCCGCGCGACCAGCTCATGGCCACCGCGCACCGGTGGATGGCGGAGATCATGCAAAACGCCCCGCTCGCCGTGCAGGCGATCAAGGAAGCGGCGCGGCGCGGCCAGGAACTCCCGGTCAAGGACCGCATGTACCTGGCGCGGGACATCGCCAACCACGTCCTGCTCTCGGCAGACGCGAAGGAAGGCATCCTCGCCTTCAAGGAAAAGCGCAAACCGGTCTGGAAGGGGCGCTGACATCATGGCGACCGGACAAGGCGCGCAGCGCCCGCTCGCGGGCGTGCGGGTGGTCGATCTCACCCGCGTCATCGCCGGCCCGTACTGCACGCTGATGCTGGCGGACATGGGCGCCGAGGTCGCCAAGATCGAGGAACCGCTGCACGGCGACGAACTGCGCTGGGTGGGGCGCTACCAGGGCCGCACGCAGCAGGACGAGGACTATTTCTACGCCTCCAACCGCAACAAGCGCAGCGTCGGGCTCAATCTGAAGGACCTGGAAGAGCGCGCGATCGCGCAGCAGCTCGCGACGGTCGCCGACGTGGTCGTGGAGAACTTCAGCCCGGGCGTCGCCGCACGCATCGGGATGGGCTGGGAGGAACTGCGGGAACGCAATCCGCGGCTCGTCTATTGCTCGATCTCCGGCTTCGGCCAGACGGGCCCCTACCGCAACCGGCTCGCGCTCGACCCCATCATCCAGGCGATCTCCGGCGCCATGAGCGTCACCGGCACGTCCGACGGCCCGCCCATGCAGGTCGGCGCGCCGCTGGGCGACGTGATGTCCGGCATGTTCGGCGCTTACGCGATCGTGGCGAACCTGCTGGAAACGCGCACGACCGGCGTCGGCCGCCACATCGACATCAGCATGCAGGACGCCATGCTGTCGGTGCTTGGGCCCCGCATGGGCGAAGCGCTGCAGGCCGGGATCAGCCCCGGGCGCATCGGCAACGAAAACCCCATGCGGGTCCCCGCCAACACCTACGCAACCGCAGACGGCCGCTACGTCGCCGTGATCGTGCAGAACGACAACCACTGGAAAGCGTTCTGTACGGCCATCGACCGCCTCGACCTGTTTGCGGATGAGCGCTACCGCACCATGCCGGGGCGCGTGCAGCACCGCAAGGCGATCGATGACGCCGTGGCCGGCGAATTCAGTCGCCGCGGCGCGGACGAATGGCAAAAGCGCCTGGAAGACAACCGCGTGCCCTACGGCATCGTCAACGACTACCTCGACGCCGTCGCCGACGAACAGGTCGAGCATCGGGGGCTCATCCGCGAGGTCACGCATCCCGTCTCGGGCGCCATCCGCGTGGTGGGCATGCCTTGGTACGAACCCCCGGATTCGCGCGGCATCAATCCGCCACCGCTGCTGGGGCAACATACCGCCGACATCATCACCCGGTGGCTGGCTTGGCCGGAGGCAAAAGCCAGGGAGCTGCAGGCCAAACACGAGAAGCTGCGCACAGCAGCCTAGCGCCAGATCACAGGAGGAAACATGAAACGCATCATTTCCGCAGCCCTCGCCGCAGCCGCCTGCATGCCACTGCTGACGCCCGCCCAGAGTTATCCCACGCGGCCCGTCCGCGTGATCGTGGCCGCAGCCGCGGGCGGCGGCAGCGACTTCGTTGGGCGCGTGGTGAGCCAGAAAGTGTCGGACACCGTGGGCAAGCCCTACGTAATCGACAACCGCGGCGGCGCCGCCGGCGTGCTGGGCGCAGACCTCGTCGCAAAAGCGGCGCCCGACGGCTACACGTTGATGGTGATCTTCGCGAACTTCTCCACTTTCCCGAGCCTGAGCAAGAAGCTTCCGTTCGACGTCAGCAAGGATTTCGCGCCGGTGAGCAACATGGCCGCCGGTCCGCTCATCCTGGTGGTCAACCCGTCGTCGCCCGTCAAATCGGTGGCTGACCTGATCGAATTCGCGAAGAGCCGGCCGGGCGGCCTGAGCTACGCGGCCCCGGGCGTCGGCTCGATGGGACACCTGGCAGCGGAACAGTTCCGGCTGATGACCAAGGCGCCGATGGAACAGATCGCCTACAAAGGCGGCGGGCCCGCCATCACGGCCTTGCTGGGCAATGAAGTGCAGCTTTATTTCTCCACGCCACCCGCCGCGCTCACGCAGGTGAAGGCGGGCCGGTTGCGCGCCCTGGCCGTCACCGGCCCAAAAC
>CAZXNF010000032.1:13419-14717 GCA_964641785.1 uncultured Streptomycetaceae bacterium
AGTCCGGGCTGCCCGGCTATTCCGTCGTCGGCTGGTTCGGCGTCTTCGCGCCGGCGCAGACCCCGCGCGCCCTCGTCGACGTGATCTCGCGACAGTACGCCGCCGCCGTCCAAAACAAAGACGTTGAGCAGCGGCTCACGACCGAAGGACTCGAACCCGCGGGCGGCACGCCAGCGGAACTCGCCAGCCAGTTGCAGACCGACATTGCGAAATGGGGTAAGGTCATTCGTGAAGCCGGCATCCGGGTCGAATGAGCGCCGGTCGCCGCACGTAGCCCCCTCCCCGCAAGAACGTCACGGAGCGCCCCGCATGTCTTCCATCTACCTTGTCATGGACATGGAAAACGACCTGATCCACCCGGACGGGCCAAACGGCAAGACCACCTACGCCGAACAGGTGCGCGGCCGCAACATCATCGCCAACACGAAAGCCGCGATCGCCAAGGCGCGCGCCGCCAGCCTGCCCGTCGGCTACGTCCGCGTGGGCTTCTCGCCGGACTACCGCGAGTGTCCGCCGAATTCGCCGGTGTTCGGCGGCGCGAAAAAGAACGGCCTGTTCAAGCTCGGCAGCTGGGGCACCGAAATCCACCCAGAGATCGCCCCGCTGCCGCAGGACTTCATGATCACCAAGCACCGCGTGAGCCCGTACTACGCTACGCCGCTGGAGGCCATCCTCCGCGCAAAAGGCATCACGCGCATCTATTGCTCCGGGGTATCCACGAACGGCGTCGTGCAGGCCGCGGTCCGCGAGGGCCATGACCGGGACTACGAAATGATCGTGCTGGAGGACTGCTGCTGCGCCTTAACAAAAGAAGAGCACGACTACGCGGTGGCCAACTTCAGGCGCTACTGCACCCTGCTGACGACGGCAAACGAGGTGTCGTTCCAGTAGTCAAGAACATCGCCGATGCCACGCGGCGCAGCAGAACGCAACGAGGAGAACACCATGACGCTAGCCGCTTTGACGCGGTTGTTTGCACCTACGCTTGCAATCGGTCTCGCCGCGATGGGCACGGCGCAAGCCCAGCCAGCCGCGTATCCAGTCAAACCCGTCCGCCTGGTGGTCGGCTACGCGCCGGGCGGCGGCGCCGACATCATGGGCCGTCTGATCGCCCAGCAAATCACCGAGGCGACGGGCCAGCAGGTGATCGTGGAAAACCGGCCGGGCGCCGGCCAGAACATCGGCACTGAGTTCGTGGCGAAAAGCCCCGCCGACGGCTACACGCTGCTCATGAGTTCATCGGCGCTAGGCATCAACGGCAGCCTGTACCCCAAGCTCGCCTACGACCCGGTCAGGGA
>CAZXNF010000033.1:0-14371 GCA_964641785.1 uncultured Streptomycetaceae bacterium
CTCTATATGGTGGACACGATCTCCTCGCTCGCCTCCATCGACTACCGCCACGACGAATGGGGCGTCGACGTCACGGTGGCTGGCTCGCAGAAGGGCCTCATGCTGCCGCCCGGCCTGTCATTCAACGCAGTCAGTGAAAAAGCGCTCGCGGCCGGCAGGACGGCCAAGCTGCCGCGCTCCTACTGGAGCTGGGAGGAAATGCTCGCGCCGAATAAGCACGGCTTCTTCCCCTACACACCGGCGACCAACCTGCTCTACGGCCTGCGCGAGGCCCTCAAGATGCTGGTCGAGGAAGAAGGCCTGGAGAACGTATTCAAGCGCCACGACCGCCACGCCGAAGCGACGCGACGCGCGGTGCAGGCGTGGGGCCTCGAAATCCTGTGCCAGAACCCGGCGGAATATTCGAGCGCGCTGACCGCGGTGCTGATGCCGGCGGGCCATGACGAAGTTGCGTTCCGCAAGGTGGTGCTCGAGCACTTCGACATGTCGCTCGGCAGCGGCCTGGGCAAGATCGCCGGCAAGGTGTTCCGCATCGGCCACCTCGGGTCCTTCAACGACCTTACGCTGATCGGCACGCTCGCCGGCGTGGAAATGGGACTCGGCCTCGCCGGTGTTCCGCACATGAAGGGCGGCGTGGCGGCGGCGATGGAGTACCTCGGCGGCAGCGAAGCGGTGAAGGCACGCGCCGCGGCCTGAGGGTTTGCTGCAGTAGGCGTGCCCGCATGGAACCGAACTTGCTAGCGTAAGCGGCGGTCCACCACCCGATCGCTCCAACCGAGGCTTTCATGCACAAAGTTGCACCGCTCACCCTCCTGCTGTGTTCCACCGCGGTGCCCTGCGCGGCCCTCGCGGCCGATGCGGCGTCCGCTTACCCCGACAAACCGGTCCGCTTCCTCGTCTTGTCCCCGCCGGGCGGCGGCTCGGACATCACCGCTCGCGCAATCGCCCAGAAGCTCACCGAAAAGTGGGGCCAGCAGGTCATCGCCGATACCCGGGCGGGTGCCGGCGGCGTGGTCGGCATGGAAATCGCCGCCAAAGCCCGGCCTGACGGCTACACGCTGGTGCTCGGCGGCATCGGCCCGGTCGCCGTCGCGCCCAGTCTGTATGCGAAACCGCCCTACGATCCGGTGAAGGATTTCACGCCGGTCGTGCGCGCGGCGAACGCGCTGAACCTGCTGGTCGTGCATCCCTCGCTGCCGGTGAACTCGGTCAAGGAACTGATCGCCTACGCGAAGACGCCCGGCGCGAAGCTCAACTATGGTTCGTCCGGCGCGGGCCGCGCCGACCACCTGTCGGGCGAAATCTTCAACCGGATGACCGGGATCAGCATGCAGCACGTGCCGTACAAGGGCGGCGCGCCGGCGATGATCGATCTGCTCGGCGGCAACATTCAGCTGATCTTCGCCACGGTGTCCACCGCCATCGTGCACGTGAAGTCCGGCAAGATCCGCCCGCTCGGCATGACCTCGGCGAAGCGCTCGGAGTTTTTCCCGGACATCCCCACCATCGCCGAGTCCGGGGTGCCCGGTTTCGCGGTCGACAACTGGTACGGGGTGGTCGGTCCGGTCGGCATTCCGCGCCCCATTGTCACCAAGGCGCACCGCGACATCAGTGACGCGCTCACTCAGCGGGACGTGAAAGAGCGGCTGGTCGCGCTCGGCATCGTGGCCTTTCCGACGGCCACGCCGGAGGAGTTCGGCGCCTATATCAAGTCCGAAGTCAGCCGCTACTCGAAACTCGTCAAGGAAGCCGGCATTACCGCCGAGTAGCCGGCGGGGCTGGACAATCGTCCCCACAGCATCGAACATCGGCGGGGAGGAGAACCGATGAACCTACCGATCCGTGCTGCATGCGGCCTGGCCGCGGCGCTGTGCATTGCGCCCGCACCAGCGCAGGCCCAGAACTACCCGGTCCGCTCCATCCGCTTCATCGTGCCCTTCGCACCCGGCGGCGGCACCGACATCGTCGCGCGGCTGCTGGGGCAGGAGTTGAACAAGGCGCTCGGCCAGCCAGTCGTCATCGACAACCGCGGCGGCGCCGGCAGCACGTTGGGCACCGATCTCGCGGCGAAAGCGCCGCCGGACGGCTACACGATCGTGCTGAACAATATCGGGCTCGCGTTCAACGCGACGCTCTATCCGAAGCTGCCCTATGACACGCTGAAGGACCTGGCGCCGGTCAGTCTCGTCGCCACGCAGCCCAACCTGTTTGTCGTGCATCCGTCGCTACCGGTAAAAAGCGTGGCCGAGTTCCTCAAGCTCGCGCGCGCCCGGCCCGGCCAGATCACCTACGCCTCCGGCGGCGTCGGCAGCGGCTCGCACCTCGCCGCCGAACTGCTGATCCTGCTGACCAAAGTCAGCCTCATCCACGTGCCCTACAAGGGCACGGGGCCCGCAATTGCCGACCTGCTCGGCGGCCAGGTGCAGATGATGGTCTCCACCATAGCCTCCGCGCTGCCGCACGCGAAAGCAAACAAGCTCCGGGCGCTCGGCGTGACGAGCGTCACGCGCTCGCCCGCGGCGCCCGAAGTGCCGACGATGGTCGAGGCCGGCGTGCCCGGCTTCGAGTTCAGCACGTGGTATGCCGTGCTGGTTCCGGCCGGCACGCCGAAGCCGGTCGTCCAGCGGCTCAATACCGAATTGACGCGCATCTCGAAACTGCCGGACATCGCTGAGAAGTTCTCCACGCAGGGTCTCGACCCGCTGTCCTCCACGCCTGAGGCGTTCGGCGAATACCTCAAGTCCGAAGTCGACAAATGGGGCAAGGTGGTGAAGGCCACCGGCGCCCGCGCCGAATAGGCCACACCCGATGACCGCGCCGTCGCACCTGATTTACATGCAGCGCGCGCTCGACCTCGCGCGCAAGTCCATGGACTCGGGCAACCGGCCCGTCGCCGCTCTTATCCTCCGCGGCGGAGCGGTCATCGGCAGCGGCGTCAACACCATGCTGAGCGACCACGACCCGAGCGCGCACGCCGAGGTCGCCGCCATTCGCGAGGCCTGCGCGAAGCTGAAAACCATCGATCTCTCCGGCAGCACGCTGTATTCGACGCTGGAGTGCTGTCCGATGTGCTTCTGGTGCATGCAGGAGGCGAAGATCAGCCGCGTCGTGCTGGGCGGCCGCTACGCCGGCATCGGGCGCACCGACCTTGGCCGCTACACGGTGGAATCCTTCCGCGACTTCACCGGCCGCCCGCTGGAGATCATCACCGGCGTTTTGCAGGCCGAGTGCGAGGCCGTCCGCCTGGAGTGGATACGGAAGCAGGCCAAGGCCTGACCGAACCGGCATATCCCGGTATAAAGAGCCATGAAAGTACCGCGGCCGCAGAGCCGACGGACCCGGCAAGCAGTTCACAACAGGAGGAGCACCCATGAAATTGATCCAGTGGACGGCGGGCACGCTGATCGCGACCTGCGCGGGCGCGGCCGTCGCCCAGACTTACCCCACCCGGCCGGTGCGGATGGTGGTGGGCTTTGCGCCCGGCGGCGGCACCGACATTGTCGCGCGCGTGCTCGGCGCGAAACTCTCCGAGTGGTGGGGCCAGCAGGTCGTGATCGAGAACCGCGCCGGCGCCACCGGCACCATCGGCGCCGATTTCGTCGCCAAGAGCCAGCCCGACGGCTACACGCTGCTGATGGGGCACGTGAACTCCAACGCCATCGCCCCGACGCTGTTCAAGAAGCTGCCTTACGAGTCGCCGAAGGACTTCGCGGCGATCACCTACGTCGGTTACGTGCCCAACGTGCTGACGGTGCATCCGTCGCTGCCCGTGAAAACGGTGAAGGAGCTCACCGCGCTGGCGAAGTCGAAACCGGGCGAGCTGACCTGCGCGTCCTCGGGCACCGGCAGCACGCAGCATCTCGCGCTGGAGATGTACATGACGCTGACCGGCGTGAAGATCATTCACGTCCCGTACAAGGGCAGCGGGCAGGCCATCGTCGATCTCGTCGCCGGCCAGGTCGGCATGAACTTCGACACCATGCCGCCGGTGATCGACCACATCCGGAGCGGCCGGCTGCGGGCGCTGGCGGTGACCACGCCCAAGCGCGCGGCACAGTTGCCGGACGCGCCGACGCTGGAGGAAACCGGGCTCAAGGGCTTCGAGATGACCAACTGGTACGGCGTCGTGGGCCCGGCCGCCATGCCGAAGGACATCATCGCCAAGGTCAATGCCGATCTCAACAAGGCACTGCAGGACCCGGTCGTGCGCAAACGGCTGGTGGACGTCGGCACCGAGATCAGCGGCGGCACGCCGGAGGCCTTCGACGCCTTCATCCGCAGCGAGATCGTGAAATACACCAAGCTCGTAAAAGCGGCGAACGTCAGCATCGATTAAGGGGCTGCCGGGCGGGAGCAGGGCGCGGTTAGAATCCGGGCCATGACTGCCCCCGCAGCGCCCGTACTCGTCGCCCGCGACGGCGCGATCGCCACCGTCACCCTCAACAACCCGGACCGCCTGAACGCGCTCAGCCGCTCGATGTGGGCGGGACTCGGCGACGTCATGCGCGCGCTCTCCGCGGACGAGGCGCTGCGCTGCGTGGTGCTGCGCGGCGCGGGCGGCAAAGCCTTCGCCGCCGGCGCCGACATCGCGGAGTTCGCCACCGAGCGCGCGGACCGCGCGCAGGCCAGCGGCTACGGCAACCTCATCCACGCCACCATGCAGGCGGTCACGCGCTGCCGTCATCCGGTCGTCGCCCTCATCGAGGGCGCCTGCGTCGGCGGCGGACTGGAGATCGCGGCCTGCTGCGACTTCCGCGTCTGCGGCACGTCCAGCCGCTTCGGCGTGCCGATCGCGAAGCTGGGACTGACCATGGGCTACGGCGAACTGCAGGGCCTGCTCGCGCTGGTGGGCCGCGCGGTGGCCACCGAGATCCTTCTGGAAGGCCGCGTGTTCGATGCGCAGGAAGCGCTCGCCAAGCGCCTCGTCAACAAGGTCGTGCCCGACGATGCCGTCGAACGCGAGGCCACCGCGCTCGCGCAGCGCATCGCGGACGGTGCGCCGCTGGTCGCGCGCTGGCACAAGCAGTACATCGCGCGGCTGGGCGTCATCCCGGAGGTCAGTCCCGCGGAATGGGAAGAAGGCTACGCCTGCTTCGACACCGAGGATTACCGCGAAGGCGTCGCCGCCTTTCTCGCCAAACGCAAACCCGCTTTCAAGGCCCGCTGAGACGATGCGGCGAGCAGCACTCCTCTGCGCCATGCTCGGCGGTGCAGCGTTCACGACACCGGCGCCGGCCGAGGTACAGTCCAACGCCCGGGTCGAACACTACGACGTCCGCGGTGCAACAGCCGCCCAGTTGCGTACGGAGATGAGCGCGCGTGGTCCCGTGGGACCGGGCGGCGGCCGTTTCGACGGCTACACGCGCTGGTACGTCAGCTGGCGCTACGCCTTCCGTAGCGGCAACAGTCAATGCGCGATCGATCGCGTGACCACGGATGTGAAGGTCACCACCACCCTCCCGCGCTGGGCCGACGAAGCGCGCGCCGACGGCGCACTGCGGGACCAGTGGCGGCGCTACCTTGCCGCGCTGACGCAGCACGAAGACGGCCACGCGCAGAACGGTCTGGGCGCCGCGCGCGACATTGACGCCGCCATCGCGCGCCTGCCTGCCGAGTCCAACTGCGATGCGATGAGCGCTCGCGCCAACGCCGCCGGCCAGGCGATCCTGCGCCAGTACAACCAGCGCGACCTCGACTACGACCGCGACACCGGCCATGGCCGCTCGCAGGGCGCGGTGTTTCCGTGAGATTGCTGTCACTGCTGCTCGCGGCCTGCGCGCTTCTCGCGGGCACCGCCCACGCGCAGGCCGACCTGGAGCGCGAGCGCCGCACCGCGGAAGAAGTCCGCCAGAACCTGCTGGTGGGCGAAGCCCTGTCGCTGCAATTGCCCTCAGGCCGGTCGTTTTTCGCCATCCTCACACGCGCCGCCAAACCGCGCGCGGGCGTGGTGCTGGTGCACGGCATCGGCGCGCATCCGGACTGGGGCCTCATCAACGCGCTGCGCACGCAGTTGCCGGCGGCCGGCTATACGACCCTGTCCATCCAGATGCCGGTGCTGGCCGAAGACGCCAAACCGGACCAGTACCCGACCGTCTACCCCGATGCCGGGGCCCGTCTGCGCGCCGCCGTCGCCTTCCTGCGCGCGTCCGGGCTGGAGAAAGTGGTGGTCATCTCCCACGATGTCGGCGGCAACATGGTGAACGACTATCTCGTGCGCGATGCCCAGCCCGCGGTGAATGCCTGGGTGTCGATCGGCATCGCCGGCGGCGCCTTCCGCGACGCCGCGAAGCTCCGGCTGCCCGTACTGGATGTGTTCGGGGAGAAAGACTTCGCCGCGGTGCTGAAGGGCGCCGATACGCGCGCCAACGACATCCGGCTGCTGCGCGGCTCCGCCCAGGTCGAAGTCGCGGGCGCCGACCACTTCTTCGACGGTCATGCCGCCGCGCTCGCGGGCCACGTGCGGCTGTGGCTGGACCGTGCGCTAAAGTAGCTCGCAGCTGGGCAGCCGTTACAATCGCGGTCTTTTCGCCTCCGCAACAGTCTGGAGAAGACCATGCGCGGAATCAGCCTCGCGCTCGTAGGCCTCGCCGCCGCGGTATCCACCGCTGCCGTCCAGGCCCAGAGCTACCCGTCCAAACCCGTGCGCGTCATCGTGCCCTTCCCGCCCGGCGCCGGCGTGGACATCGTCACCCGCATCGTTACCCCGCGGCTGTCGGAGCAGATGGGCCAGCAGTTCGTCGCTGACAACCGTGCTGGTGCGGGCGGCATCGTCGGCGCCGAAGTCGCGGCCAAGGCGCCGGCGGACGGCTACAACCTGCTGATGGGCACGGCCGGCCTCCTCACCGTGGTGCCGGTCATGAGCAAGGTGTCCTATAACGTCGTGCGGGATTTCGCGCCGATCTCCGTCGTCGCTTCCGTGCCGAGCCTGCTGGTCGTGCACCCCACCCTGCCGGTCAGAACCATGAAGGAACTCGTCGCGCTCGCCCGCGCCAGGCCCGGCGCGATCAACTACGCGTCCACCGGCAGCGGCACGCTGCCCCACCTGACGGCCGAGCTGTTCAGGCTGCAGACCGGCGTCAACATCGTGCATATTCCGTACAAGGGCAGCGCGCCCGCCATGACCGACCTTCTGGGTGGCCACGTCGAAATGTTCTTTGGCAACATGCTGTCGGTGATTCCGCAGGTGCGCGAGAACAAGCTGCGGGCGCTGGTCATCACCACCGCGCAACGCTCCCCTGCGGCGCCGAACATTCCGACGGTCGCCGAAGCCGGTTATCCCGGCCTGGAAGCCGCCACGTGGTTCGGCCTGCTCGCCCCGACCGGTACGCCACGCGAAGCCGTTGCGCGCCTGCATGACGAAACCGTCAAGGCGCTCCGCCATCCCGATACCCAGCGCATGCTCGCTGACCAGGGCGCGCTACCCATCGGCAATACGCCGGAGCAGTTCGCCGCCACCATTCAGTCGGAAACCCAGAAATGGGACAAGGTCCTGAAAGCCTCCGGGGTGCGCGCGGAATGAACGACAACGCGTTGAAGGCGAACACCGCCGGGATCACCGCCACCCTCGCGCGCTTCCTGGTGCAGTCACGCTATGAGGATATTCCCGCCCCGGTGCGGCATGAAGCGGCCCGCGCCGTGCTGAACTGGCTCGGTTGCGCGATCGGCGCGGCCAACCATGAAACGATCGATTGCGCCTGGGCGGCGCTTGCGCCCTTCGCCGGCGCCGAGCAGGCCTCGCTGGTCGGCCGGCGGGAGCGCACTGATGTGCTGCACGCCGCGATGATCAACGGCATCAGTTCGCACGTGCTGGACTTCGACGACACGCATGCCCGCACCGTGCATCCCAGTGCGCCGGTGCTGCCGGCGATTCTGGCGCTGTCCGAATGGAAGAAGCTCAGCGGCGCGCAGTTCGTGCATGCCTTCGTGCTCGGTGTGGACGCGGAATGCCGCATCGGCATTTCCGTGTTTCCGGAGCATTACAACGTCGGCTGGCACATCACCGGCACCGCGGGGGTGTTCGGCGCCGCGGCGGCCACCGGCAAACTGCTGGGTCTGAACGAACAGCAGATGCGGTGGGCGCTCGGCATCGCCGCGACGCAATCGTCCGGTCTGCGCGAGATGTTCGGCACCATGTGCAAGAGCTTCCACCCCGGACATGCGGCCCGCAACGGACTGATCGCTGCGCTACTGGCCTCGAAGAATTTCACGAGCTCCGAACGCGCGATCGAAGCGCCACGCGGCTTTGGCCACGTGCTGTCCACGAAGTTCGACCCGACCATGATCACCGGCGATCTCGGCCGGCGCTACGAACTCTCGTCAAACATGTACAAACCTTACGCTTGCGGCCTGGTGGTGCACGCATCGATTGATGGCTGCGTGGAGCTGCGCCGCGAGCACCAGATGAAGCCGGACGACATTGAGCGCGTCGAGCTGACCGTCTGGCCGATGGTGCTCGAACTCACCGGCAACAAAAAGCCGCAGACGGGCCTCGAAGGCAAATTCAGCGTGTATCACGCCGCCGCCGTCGCCCTCCTCTACGGCGCGGCACTCGAATCGGAGTTCAGCGAGGCCGTCGTCCGCGATCCGCGCGTCACGGCCCTGCGCGACCGCGTCACCGCGACGGCGGATGCATCGGTCGGCAAGCTCGAGGCGCATGTGAAGATCACGCTGCGCAACGGCACCGTCCTCAAGCACCACGTCGCGCACGCACTCGGCTCCTTGCAGCGCCCGATGAGCGATACCGACCTCGAAAACAAGTTCCGCGGCCTCGTCACCGGCGTGCTGCCCCCGGCGCAGATCGAGGAACTGATCGGGCTGTGCTGGAAGGTCGGCGAGCTTGAAGACGTCGGCGCGATCGCGCGCGCAGCAGTCCCCCGATAACCCTCCGGAGCAACAGCCCTTGAAGAAAAGCGTCATCTACTTCCATTCCCTGTCCTCGCCCTGGGCCTACCTCGGCTGGCCGCGTTTCCAGGCGCTGATCAAGAAGCACGATCTCGATGTGGTGGTGCGCCCCACGCGCATCGTCCCGCCCAACGGCGGCATTCCGCTGCGCAGCCGCCCCGACGCGCGCCAGCGCTATCACGAAGTCGAGCTCGACCGCTGGCGCAAGCGGCTCAACATGCCGCTGGTGCTGCGGCCGAAGCACTACCCGACGCAAAACGAGTTCTCCGCGCGCATGGTGATCGCCGCCGACCAGCTGGGCTGGGACGCGCTGGCGCTGAGCCACGCGCTGCTGCACGCGCTGTGGAGCGAAGAACTGGATGTGAAGGATGCGAAGGTGCGCGTGGCCGTCGCCAACAAGCTCGGCCTGGACGGCGCGAAGCTGCTGGCGATGCAGGACACCCCGGAAATGATGGAGGCTTGGCGCGCGAGCGAGAAGGAGGCCGAGTCCTACGGCGTGTTCGGCACGCCGACCTGGGTGTTCAACAAGACGCTATTCTGGGGCCAGGATCGGCTGGAGTTTCTGGACGAAGCGCTGGCGGCGGTACAATGAGCGCCGTTAGCACCCCGACCTTGCCCCTGCTGAACGGGAAGCCATGACCGCACTGAACGAAGAAGCCAAAACCAAGCTGGTCAACGCGTGGATTGCCGCGCAGGAAGCGAAGAACCACGATTCGTGGGCCATCGTCAAAATGGGCGACATCCCGCAGTTCGAGCCGGAGCTGGGCTGGGAGCTGATCCTCCAGATCCACGCCCAGCCGCTTTCCGTGGGGGTGCGGGGCATCCTCGCCACCAGTCCGCTGGAAGATCTGCTGGTGTACCACGGGGAGGCCTTTTTGCCGCGCGTGAAGGAACTCGCCCTCCGCGACCCGGTGTTCCACAAGATGCTGGAGAGCGTCTGGCTCGACGACGGCTCGCCCATCTCGGAAGCGTTCCAGGCGCTGGTGGGCGAGGTCTCCACACCGGACGAGGATTAATCCGGCACCCGTCGTTCACCCTCAACGCGGCTACGCCGCCGCGTCATCCTGCAACCACCGCCACACCAGAAACCCCAGCGCCCACACGATCACCATCCACGCGATCACGCGCACCGCGTTCGCGAGCATGACGTCCTGCGTCAGCAGCCCCCAGCGCAGCAGGATAGTGTTCCAGTCGTGCAGGGGGTCCTTCGTGAAGCCCGCCAGCGGCAGTAACCGCGCCCGCGCATCCGCCATGTAGATCGCCACGCTCAGCAGGCTCTGCCCGAGCCAGATGCCGCACAGCCCGTACGACGTCGCCCAGCGCCGCCGCCAGAACTCGAACATGCAGAGCAGCGGAAACGCGAGTTGCGCCAGCGTGCCGCCGTAAACGGCCAAGCGGTCGCTGAACACGCCCACGAGCGGATGCCCCGCTTCGTGCACGGCGAAGTTGGCGTTGTCCACCAGCGGCACCCAGCCGCCGGCGAAGAAGGCGTGGTACGCGATAAACCCCGCAAACACGAAGGCAAATAGCAAGCCGGCGTTCGGCACCCGCCTCCACGGCAGTCTGTTGATCCAGGCGATTTCGTCCGTTACGCGCATCGTCGCGTCAACCGCTTCGCTGTTGTCGTCAATTTCCTACGCCGCAAACACCCGGCGGCTGACAGGCCGCACAGCACTTGGCCGCCATGATGAGACTCGAAAACCGCCACGCGGGCGGGGAATGTTACCCCGCCGCTCACCAGGAATCTGCCCATGGTTTCCATCGTTCTGCTCGTTGTGCTGATTCTGCTGCTGGTCGGCGCGCTGCCGACCTGGCCTCATAGCAGCAAGTGGGGCTACTACCCGAGCGGTGGTTTGGGGCTGCTCGTGCTCATTCTGCTGATCCTGCTGCTGACGGGCCGCATCTAGGCCGAATCCAGGAGACTCTCATGGACAAAACTACAGCGACCATCATTGCCGGACGTTTCGACGCGCAACGACAGGCGGACGCGGCCATCCATCAGTTGCTGCATGTCGGATTTCCGGCGGATCGGTTTACGACATTTTTCGTGAATCCTCCGGGGCACCATGACCGATTTCCCGGTGGCGGCGACCGGGATGAATCCGCCGGAGCAAAGGGCGCGGACGGCGGCGCTGCGAAAGGGGCTGCCATTGGCGGCGCGATCGGTCTGGGTGTGGGCTTGGCCGCGACGCCGCTGGTGGGTCCGGCGGCAGCCGTGGGTGGCGCAGGAGTGGGCGCCTACGTCGGCTCGCTGGTCGGTGCGCTGAACCAGCTCGGCAGCGACGACGGAAAGCGCGTAGCCGTTCGGGAGAGCGGCGTTCTCGTCGCCGTGGAAACCCGCAGCGCGGACGACGAACAAAGGGTGATCGACATCCTGGAGCGCACAGGCGCGGGGGAAATTGAACGCGCGCACGGCCATTGGTCGGCGGGCAACTGGACGGATTTCGATGCCATTCAGCCACCCACGCTGGTCAGGCCGGCGCGAAAACCCAAGCAGACAGCCGCGTAAGAATAAGGCAGCCCCGACAACGCCACTGCTCCATTGTCTGACATGGAACAGCGCGTGTTATTGCTCGCTCGCGCCCGTCGCCGCGCGGCCCAGACGGTCCCGCACCGCCGCCCATTCCGGCACCTTCGGCAAAGACTCCACGAGCATGATATCGCAGCCCGCGACATCGAGCGTGCGCAGGTTCGCATACAGATCGTGCGCGTAGCCGGCGACATCGGCCGGCGCGGCGATCCAAGCGTAGTTTGAGCCGAGCGGCTGCGAGACGCTGTGCGCCAGCACCGCGACCTTCTTGCCCTGCCGCGACAGGCTCACCGCCAGTTTGAGCAGCAGGTCCCCTTCCATCAGCATGAGCGGCGTCGCGGGCGCGTAATGCGACGCCAGCGTGCCCGAGGCGCGCGGCGCACCGCTGCCGCCCATTCCTACCGGCACGCCCAGCACCGCTTCGATCATCGCGGGCGTGATCGCGCCGGGGCGCAACACGCGCGGCGCGTTGCCGGTCAAGTCCACGATCGTCGATTCGATGCCCACCTCGGGCAACTCCCCATCGAGGATTACGTCCACCGCATCGCCCAAGTCGCGCCGCACGTCCTCCGCGCGGGTCGCGCTGATGCGGCCGAACTTGTTCGCCGAAGGGGCGGCGATGCCGCCGCCAAAAGCAGCCAGTAGGGCTTGCGCCACCGGATGGGCCGGCACGCGCACGCCGACGCTGTCCTGCCCGCCGGTGACGAGGCCGGTGACCTGCGGCTGCTTTTTCAGGATCAACGTGAGCGGGCCGGGCCAGAACTTAGTGGCGAGGGCATACGCGGAAGCGGGAATGTCCCGCGCCCACTGCGGCAACTGCACCACGTCCACGACATGCACGATCACTGGATGGTCGACCGGGCGGCCCTTCGCGGCGTAGAGACGGCGGAGGGCCTCGGGATTGGCGGCGTCGCAGCCGAGGCCATAGACGGTCTCGGTAGGAAACGCGACGAGGCGGCCCTGGCACAGGGCCACGACTGCTTTCTCAATCTCCAAAGCGCTCATTCGGATTTAGCCGCGGAGACGCAGAGAGCGCAGAGGAAACCTGACGAGAGGAAAATCAAAAGCAGATTTCGATTCTGCCGTGCTCTGCGTCCTCTGCGTCTCTGCGGCTGATTCGCCTTGTTAGCTAACCGTCAGCATGCGCAAAGCCTCCTGATACTTCTCGGAGGTCTTGGCCAGGATGTCCGGCGGCAGCGCCGGCGCAGGGTGCTTCTTGTTCCACGGCTGCGTTTCCAGCCAGTCGCGCACGAACTGCTTGTCGAAGGACGGCGGCGAAATGCCGGTGCGGTACTGGTCCGCCGGCCAGAAGCGCGACGAATCGGGCGTAAGCGCCTCGTCGATCAGGTACAGCTTGCCCGCCGCGTCCACGCCGAACTCGAACTTGGTATCGGCGATGATCACGCCGCGCGTTTCCGCGTAGGCCGCGGCCTCGGTGTAGAGCTTGAGCGCAATGTCGCGCACCTGCGCGGCGTACGCCGGCCCGATGGTCTCTTCCACCACAGGATAGGAAATGTTCTCGTCGTGCTCGCCCGCCGGCGCCTTGGACGCAGCGGTAAAGATCGGCTTGGCGAGCTTCTGCGCCTGTTCGAGACCGGGCGGCAGGCTGATGCCGCAGATCTCCCCGGTCTGCTGGTAGTCCTTCCAGCCGGAGCCGGCGACGTAGCCGCGCACGACCGCTTCCACCAACAGGGGCTTGAACTTGTGCACGACCATCGCGCGGCCGTCCACCTGCTCGCGCTCGGCGGCGCCGCTCACCACCGATTCCGGCGCGATGCCGGTCAGGTGGTTGGGCCCGAGATGCTTCAGTTTCTCGAACCAGAACAACGACAGCGCCGTCAGCACCCGGCCCTTGTCCGGGATCGGCGTCGGCAGGATGACGTCGAAGGCGGACAGGCGGTCGGTCTGCACAACGAGCAGCTTGTCGTCGCCGACGGCGTAGAGGTCGCGCACCTTGCCGCGATGCAGGAAGGGCAGGCTCTTGAGGCTCGATTCGAAGAGGGGGGCGGTTGTAGTCATGTCGGGATCTGGACGAATGAACCGCGGAGGCGCGGAGGCTCGGAGAGAAACCCGCATCTCATGTCGATATCTTTCTCTGCGTCTCTGCTCGGCGGTTCCATTGTGCTTTTATTCAGCCGTGCGCGGCAGCGCGCAGGCTTGAAGGTTGCAGTTTGGCGCGGATGGCGAGCGCGGTGGCGAGCGCGGCGTCGGCGGTCGCGCCCAGCGCCGTGAAATGGCCCATCTTCCGGCCGGGCCGGGCTTCGTGCTTGCCGTACAGGTGCAGCTTCGCATGGGGCGAAGCGAACACTTCCTGCCAGGGCGGCGCGCCGTTGGCCCACAGGTCGCCGAGCAGATTGACCATCACCACCGGCGACAGCAGGCGCGTCGCGCCGAAGCGCAGGCCGCACATGGCGCGCGCCTGCTGTTCGAACTGCGAGGTCGCGCAGGCGTCGATGGTGTAGTGGCCGCTGTTGTGCGGGCGCGGCGCGATTTCGTTGGCGACCAGCGTGCCGTCAGTCAGCACGAAGAACTCCACCGCCAGCACGCCGACGTACGCGAGCTGCTCCGCCACGCCCAGCGCGCGCCGCTCGGCCTCGCGGGCCAGCTCGGGCGGCACGCGCGCCGGCACGATGGAAACATCGAGGATGCCGTCGACGTGCTCGTTCTCCGCGACCGGAAAGGCCACGCTCCGGCCATCGGCGCCGCGCGCGACCACGACCGAGACTTCCTTCGCCAGCGCGACGAGCTTCTCCAGCACGCAGGGCTCGCCGCCCATCTTGCGGAAAGCCGCCTTCGCGTCCGCAACGTTGCCGATACGCGCCTGGCCCTTGCCGTCGTAGCCGAAACGCGCGCGCTTGAGCACGCCGGGAAACAGCGCGGCGTCGGCGCCGTCGAGATCGGCCTCGTTTTCGATCACTGCGAAAGGCGCGGTGCCGAAAC
>CAZXNF010000034.1:0-8010 GCA_964641785.1 uncultured Streptomycetaceae bacterium
ATTGTGCAGAGCACGCGCGAGCCGGTAGGCCGTGTCGTCTGGCAGTGAGGCCCGCGCCAGCACGAAGGCCCACGAGCCGACGGAGGGCACGGCCGCGTCCTGCCCCGGGTAGCTCCCGGCGGGCAGCGTGATCGGCTTGAGGAAGGTGTGCTTCGCTGTAATGCGCTTGATCTCGTCCGCGTTCGGCGGGATGAAACGCGCGCCGACGGGACCCTTGGCAACGGCGCCGAAACCGGGCCAGCCCACACCGCCGCCCCACAGCGCCGCCCCGCGGCCATCGAGCACCATCGCTGGGCCATCGGCTGCCTTGTCGAGATAGATCGCCTCGAAATCCTTGTTGAGGTCGAGGCCGAGGCCATCCATCACGTAGCGCGCGAGCACGACGAGGCCCGAACCTTTCGCGCCCCACGCCACCGGTTTGCCCTTCAGGTCCGCGATCGTCTTGTACGGACTGTCGGCGCGCACGACGAACATGCCGGACTGCGAGTACATCGCGGAGAGGATGCGCACGTTCTTCACCGGCGCCTGGCCGATGCCCGCGATCGCCTCGTAGGTCACTTCACCGGTGGCCTGGCCGAGGTCGAGCTTGCCCTCCTCAACGAGCGGCACGTTCTCGGTACTGCCCTTGGTATTTTTAGGCTGCACGTCGAGCGAGGCGTCGGTCTCGTTGATGGTTTCCGAGAACGCCGCCCCGTAAACTGGAAAGCCGCCGCCCGGGGTAGCGGTGCCGAGGATCACGGCGGTCTTGCCCTGGGCGGCCACGTTACCGCCCCAACCCAGCGCAGCGGCCGCGGCCATGGCTGCACCCAACGATTCGCGACGATTCATGATGTCTCCCCCTCATGATGGAATGTGTCCTGCGGGACGGGCGTTCCTATTTTTGTTCGAAGCCCGGATCGTAGTGTCCCGCCGTGGCCTTGCCGTCGGCCGGCGTGCCGATGATGCCGTGCGACATGTCCTTCACCGCGAAGAACACCACATCCTCCTCCTGCGTGGCGACCGTCGCGTGCGGCACGGTGGCCGGAAAGTACAGCAGCGTGCCGGGCCCGCACAGCCGCTCTGGCTGGTCCCCGATGCGCACGCGCAGCGTGCCCTTCACGATGTAGTTCCACTGCTCGTTCGGGTGGAAGTGCATGTTGGAGCCGGTGCCGCGCTTCTTGGACACCAGCGCGCACTGCATGCGCTCGCCTTCGACCACCGGTCCCAGCGCCGTCGAGTAGCCGGTGCCCGCCTCGATGCCGGCCATCTTCGTCAGCTCGAAAATGAACTGCCCGCCGTCACCGCCCTTCACCGCGCCGGGGGTCTTCGTTTGCGTCGTCATCGCAGTCCTTCCGCGCCGTGTTTCAGGCGGCCGGCACAGACGCGAGGCCAGCCTTCTTGATACCGGCGATGCAGCAGGCTTCGTCTTCGTCGCCCGTGCCGCCGCTGGCACCCGCGGCGCCGAGGATCTCGCCGTTTGCGTCCTTGATCAGGGCCGCGCCGGTTTGGGGCAGGAACTTGCCGCCAGCGGTGGCCGCCAGCGTGACGAAGAAATTCGGATTGTCCTTGGCGCGCGTCGCGAGCGAGCGGCTCGAATCGCCCATCGCCACCGCGCCCCACGCCTTGCCCATGCCAACGTCGAGCCGGAACATGCTGGCGCCGTCTTCGCGCGCGGAGGCGACGACATGGCCGGACGCGTCGAGTACGACGACGCCGAGCGGTTTGACCTTCATCTCGCGCGCTTTGGCCAGCGCGCCTTCGATGATGGTTTGGGCATGTTTCAGGGTCAGCTTCGACATTCGGTTTCCTCGCTCGTAGAATCGGGCCCGCATCATGTCCGTGGCCGGACGCGGGGAACGCCCCCGTGCGGAGCGGCGATAGTAACCGAAACCCCCATGAGCGGGCACGCAAGCCCGCCGTCCCGAGGAGCCCCATGCGCCACCCGATCCGTCTGTTCCTGCTCGCCGCGGGCATCGCCGCCGGCGTCGCCCACGCACAGTCCTACCCCGCCCGCCCCGTCCGCATGATCGTTCCCGCGGCGCCCGGCGGCGGCGCCGACATCGTCGCCCGCATCGTCGCCATCAAGCTGACCGAGATGCTCGGCCAGCAGGTGGTCGTCGACAATCGCGCCGGCGCCGCCGGCACCATCGGCGCCGAGATGACCGCGCGCGCTATCCCGGACGGCTACACCGTGCTGATGGCGCAATCGACGAGCGTCGCCATCGCGCCGCACCTGTATCCCAAGCTCGGCTACGACACCCTGCGCGACTTCGCGCCGATCTCGCTGTCCGCGGCGGTGCCCAACCTCGTGGTCGTGCATCCGAGCATTCCCGTCACCACCATCAAGGAACTGATCGCCCTCGCAAAAGCCAAGCCGGGACAGCTCAACTACGGCTCGTCCGGCACCGGCGCGCCCAGCCACCTCGCCGGGGAACTGCTGAAGAGTCTCGCCGGCGCCCAGCTCACGCACATTCCCTACAAGGGCGCGGGCCCGGCAACCGCCTCGCTGCTCGGCGCCGAAACGCAGGTCATGTTCGCGCCCATCGTCGCCGTCATGCCGCACGTGAAGAGCAATCGCCTCCGCGCGGTGGCCGTGACGACGGCGAAGCGCTCGCCCGCCGTACCGGAGATTCCGACCGTCGCCGAATCCGGCGTGCCGGGCTACGAGATCGCCTCGTGGTTCGGCGTGCTCGGTCCCGCCAAGCTGCCGCCCGATGTGATTGCACGTCTCAATCGCGATCTCGTGAAGGCCGTGCAGGCGCCCGAGACGAAAGAGCGTCTCGCCAACGAGGGCGCCGAAGCCATCGGCAGCACGCCCGCGCAGTTCACCGCCTACCTGCGGGAAGAGTTGGCGCGCTACGGCAAGCTGATCAAGGACGCAGGCATCCGGGCCGAATGACCATGGGCGCGGGGGACGACCTGCATTTTCTGACGATCGCGGAGGCGGCGCGCCGCATCGCGGCCCGCGCGCTCTCTCCGGTCGAATACACGGAGCACCTGCTCGCACGCATCGCCGCGCTGGACCCGCAGCTCAACGCCTTCATCACCGTCACCGGGGATCTCGCGCGCGCGCAAGCCAAGGCCGCGGAAGCCGCAGTCATGGCCGGCCGTTCGCGCGGGCCGCTGCACGGGGTGCCGCTGGCGCTGAAGGACATTTACAACACCAGGGGCATCCTGACCTCCGGCGGTTCGAAGCTCGGCCTCGAACACGTGCCGCAGACGGATGCCACCTGCACGCGCAAACTGGCCGACGCCGGCATGGTCCTGTTGGGCAAATTGCAGACGCACGAGTTCGCGCACGGCGGCCCATCCGTGGACCTGCCGTGGCCGCCCTCGCGCAACCCCTGGCATCTCGAACACTTCACCGGCGGCTCGTCGAGCGGGTCGGGCGCGGCCATCGCGGCCGGGCTCGTGCCCGCCTCGCTCGGCTCGGACACCGGCGGGTCGATCCGCGGGCCAGCGTCGTTCTGCGGCCTCGTCGGGCTCATGCCGACGTCGGGCCTGGTGAGCCGCGCGGGCGTGATCCCGAACTCCTTCACCTTCGACCACTGCGGCCCCATGGCATGGACGGTCGAAGACTGTGCACTGCTGCTGCAGGGCATCGCCGGCTACGACCCCGCAGACGGCGGCAGCATCCCCTCTGACATCCCCGACTACCGCGCCGCCCTCACCGGCAACATCAAGGGTCTGAAGATCGGCGTGCTGCGCCACTACTGGGAGGAAGATCTCCCCGCGCACCCGGAGCACCGGCAGGCCATGGAGGCGGCGCTCGACGTCTTCCGCAAGCTCGGCGCGACGGTCGAAGACTGCCGCGCGCGGCCGATGATGGATTCGCTGGATGTGAAGGTCGTCATCGCGGAGACGGAGATTTTCTCGGTGCACGCGGACAACCTGCGCAGCCGTCCGGCGGACTTCGGCCGCGATTTCCTCGGCCGCATCCTGCCGGCCTGCCTGTTCACCTCGGCCGATTACTTCGCCGCCGCGCGCGAGCACCGGCGCATCGTTGCGGAGATGCAGCCGCTCTACGCGAAGTACGACGTGCTGGTCACCGCCGGCTTCGGCCCGGCGCCCCGGCTCGACGCGCACCGCACGGTGAACTTCTGGCAGAAATCCAGCGTCTTCACGCCGTCGAACGTGACGGGCGGGCCGTCGCTGGAACTGTGCAACGGGTTCTCGCAGACAGGCCTGCCGCTGGGCATGCAGGTGATCGGCCGGCCCTTCGACGAGGCGACCGTATTGCGCGTGGGCGACGCTTACGAACGCGCCACAGCGTGGCGCCAACGCCGCCCCGAACTGAAGCCCGGCGTAAAGCTGATGCCGGTCTCCGCACAGGCCAACGAGCCCGTGGTGCCCGACCTCGATGGCGCAACGCGGGCTTACGTGAACACGATGGTGAAGCGCGCGGGGCTCACTCTGGACGAGCGGCGGATGGCGATCCTGCTGGAAGCGGCGCCCCATGCACTGGCGATGGCGGAGCGACTGCGGAAGCAGCGCGGGTGGTTCGAGGAGCCGTCGCTGGCGTTCCGCTTTCGCGAGGGCTGACGCTCAGGCTTTCTTGCTGGCGGGGGCGATCGCGCCTTCCTTCTCCAGCAACGGATAGATTCCGCCGGCCTTGAGCAGATCGAGCAGCTTGGGCGGCAACACGACCGCCTCCAGCGCCTTGTTCTTGGTCACGTTGCGCACCGCCCCGCTGTCAAAGTCCACTTCGGCGACGTCGCCCTCGTCGAAGGCCGCCGCAACATCGCGGCAATCCATCGCCGGGAAGGCGAAGTTCACGCAGTTGCGGAAGAACAGACCGTTCAGCGAATGCGCGAGCAGGCAGGAAAGCCCCAGGTTCTTCAGCGAGCGCGCCGCCGGGCGGCTGGACCCCATGCCGAAGTTCTTGCCGCCGATCAGGATGTCGCCGGGCTGCACCTGCTCCGACCAGCCGGGCCGGTTGGCGCGGAACACGTGCTGCGCCTGCTCCTCCGGCGACAGGTAGAACGCCTGGATCGGCAGGATGAGGTCGGTATTGATGTTGTCACCGACCTTCCAGACCCGAGCCCTGAATTTCATGCGAAACCCCTGATTTGCCGCCAGGACGCCAAGAGCGCCAAGAGCGCCAAGGAAAAACAGTGTGGATGAGGCTGAAAGCGCGCCCTCATCCCCCGCCCTTCTCCCCAAGGGAGAAGGGAGACCTGCCCTCTCCCTTGGGGAGAGGGATCGAGGGTGAGGGCGCGATGCTGATTCACGCTCGAATCACTTTCGGTTGACCCTTTTGGCGTCCTTGGCGTCTTGGCGGTCAACAGGCTTTAGTGCAGGAATTCCCGAGGATCGCTGATCACCCCCTTGATCGCCGACGCCGCCACTGTCGCCGGTGACCCCATGTAGATCTTCGCCGAGGGATCGCCCATCCGGCCCTTGAAGTTGCGCGTCGTTGCGGTGATGCAGGTCTCGTTCGGCCCGAGCACGCCCAGGTGGCCGCCGCCACACGCGCCGCAGGTGGCGGGCGTGACCACCGCGCCGGCTTCCACCAGCGTGGTAATGATTCCCGCCCGCGCCGCTTCGCGAAACACGTTCTGCGAGCCGGGCGTCACGATGAAACGCACGCCGGGCGCGACGCGCCGGCCCGCGAGCACCTGCGCGACCAGGGCCAGGTCCTCGAAGGTGCCGTTCGCGCACGAGCCGACGAAGGCTTGATCGATACGAACACCGGCGGCGGCAGCCACCGGCTGCGAGTTTTCGATGACGCTGTCCGGGAAGGCCACCAGCGGTTCCAGCGCGGACAGGTCGACCTCGCGCACCGCCGCGTAGCGCGCGTCCTTGTCCGCATACACAGCCTCGAACGGCTTCGGATTGCGGGCGCGCACCCATTCCAGCATCACATCGTCGGGCTCGAAGGTCGCGAACTCGGCCGACAGCTCGGCGGACATGGTGGTCAGCGTCTTGCGCGCGGAGATGGACAGATTCCTGATGCCGGGCCCGCCGTACTCGACGTTCTGCGTCGCATGATCGCCATGCCTGCCGGCGATCTGCAGGAAGGCATCCTTCGTCGTCACTGCCACCGGCAGTTTGCCCTTCAGTTCGTAGCGCACGGTTTCGCCAACGCGGAACCAGGTCTCGTTCTTGACCGTGGCGTACACGATGTCGGGCTGACCCACGCCGCGCGCGATGCAGTTGAAGACGCCCGCGCCGCAGGTGTGGGAATCGCTGCACAGCAGCACGTCGCCGGGCAGCGCGTAGCCGTGGTCGGCGACGAGCTGGTGGCCGATGCCCTGGTCGTAGCCGACGTCGTGGAAGCGCTTGACGCCGAATTTGGCGACGAACTCGCGGCCGGTCACGTGCGCCGCGGCGTTCTGCTGGTTTGCGGCAGGCACGCGGTGGTCGAACACCACGATCAGGCTCTCCGGGTCATTCACCTTGAGAATCTCGCGCCAGCGGTTCGGCATGAAGTTGTTGTCGAACAGGATGACGGTATCCACCCGCACCGTCACGAGATCGCCCGGTCCGACATGCGGCTGACGGCTTTTGCGGGCGAGGATTTTCTCGGCGATGGTCATGCCCATGGCTGCACTCCAGGATTCTTCGTTGCGTGCGTGGCCATCATAGCACCGGCCTTCAGGCACCAATGCCGCCAACCCCCCGCGTCCGCGGTAACATCGCCTGCGTTGGCCGTGCCCATCGTTCCAGAAAGACCGGTTGACCCGAATGCTTCTCGCCGGACGTGCCAGACCGGCCGCGGGCGGTGGGAACCCGGCGCCAGGGACGCGGGCATCCGCCCGGAATGACCGATGGCGCACTGGGCCAAACCAATGAGAGGCGCCGGCGGCCAGCTGGCGTAAACGCCTGATGACAGAACCGATCATCGATGCGCATCACCATATCTGGCGCGTCAGGGAAATCCCCTGGCTCGCGGGGCCGCAGGTGCCGCGCATCTTTGGTGACTATGCGGCACTGCGCCGCGATTATCTGGTCGACGAACTGATCGGCGAGATCGCGCCGCACGGCGTGGTGAAGTCCGTCTACATCCAGCTCAACGTGGCGCCGCGCGGGGAAGTCGAGGAAGTCGCGTGGGTGCAATCAGTGGCGGAAGCCCATGGCTATCCGCACGGCATCGTCGGCTACGCGGACCTCGCCGCACCCGACGTCGCCGCGACCCTGGATCGTGAACGGGCTTTCGCCAACCTGCGCGGCATACGCCAGCAGTTGCACTGGCATGAAAAGCCGCTGTACCGCTTCGCCGCGCGGCCCGACCTGATGAACGACCCCGCCTGGCGCGCGGGCCTGCGCGAGCTCGAGCAGCGCGGCCTGCTGTTCGAGCTGCAGGTCTTCGCCAGCCAGATGGATGACGCCGCGAGGCTCGCCCGCGATTTTCCGGGCCTCACCTTCGTGCTGCTGCATGCCGGCATGCTCGAAGACCGCAGCCCGGAGGGATGGAAGCGCTGGCGCGCCGGCATGCGCGCGCTCGCTGACCGCCCCAACGTCTGCGTCAAGCTGTCCGGACTCGGCACGTTCGAGCATCATTGCTCGGTCGAGTTGTGGCAACCCGTCGTGCGGGAGACGATTGCCCTGTTCGGCGCCGAGCGGTGCCTGTACGGGAGCAACTACCCGATCGAGAAGCTGTGGACGACCTACGACCGGATCATCACCGTGATGCGGGAATGCCTGGCTGACCTGCCCGCGGGGGCCCGCCGGGCCATCTTCCACGACAACGCCGCCCGCATCTACCGACTGTGAGCCGCGCGGCGGTCAGTTCCGGGCTTCGATCTTGCCGATCGCGCGGACCTCACGGTCGAGGCGTTTGAGCTCGGTGTCGTACCAGACCCTGAGCGGGTCGCCGTCGAGGTAGTCGACCGTCACGTTGATCCTGGCCATGGCTTCCCTGAACCTGGCGTCCTGCGCGCTCTCGCGCAGCGCCGCCTGCCACGCCTTGACCACGGCGGGCGGTGTTTTCACCGGCAGAAAAAAGCTCGTCCACAACATTAGATCCACGTCGTGTCCCGATTCCCGGAGCGCCGGTCTTTGCGCGCCGCGATCTTTGCCGCTCTCGCC
>CAZXNF010000034.1:8020-14091 GCA_964641785.1 uncultured Streptomycetaceae bacterium
CCGCGCAGTTGCACGAAGCGCACGAACTCGCGCGGCAGGTCGGGAAACAGCGGCACCCGCGTGGCCCCCGACTGCGCGAGCACCCGTATGCGCCCCGACGCGACATGCGGCGTCGCCACGCCGGCCGGCGCGAAAAACATGTTCGCCTGGTTGCCGAGCACGGCGATCATGGCCGGCCCCGCGCCGTTGAAAGGCGAATGCAGGAACCGCAGGTCGGCGGCCCGTGCAAACATCGCGGTGGCGATATGCGCGCTGCCATACAGCCCCGTCGACGAGTAGATCACTTCGCCGGGCCTCGCCTTCGCGTACGCGATGAACTCCTTGACCGTCGTCGCCGGGATGCTCTGATTCACCACCAGCAACAGCGGGTCGGCCGTGATGCGCGCTGGCATGACGAAATCGCCCACCGAGTAACTGGACGAGCGCCCCAGCACGTTGTCCGTGATCGGGATCAGCACGTGGGTCACGGTATTGACGAGGATGGTGTAGCCGTCGGGCGGGGCCTGCGCGACGTGCAAGCCGCCGACCGCGCCGCCCGCGCCTACGCGCCCGGTCATGATCACCGGCTGCTTGAAGGCCTGCCGCAGCGGCTCGCTCATGGCGTGGCCCACGATGTCGGAAGTACCCCCGGGCGCGTTGGGGTTGATGAGCGTGAGCAGGCGCGACGGAAACGCTTCCTGCGCGACGGCCGGCGCTGCGGCCTGAACCGCGAGCAGACTAACAGCGATCAGTGTGCTGGTCTTCATGTTTCCCCCTCCGGAAAACGACAATAAAGCGTGCTTAAGCGTCTGCTGCCGTGCGCGCCTTGATGACTTCGTAGGCGATGCGGTGCGCCTCGTTCGCCGCCGGTATCCCGCAGTACATGGCGACGAGCAGCAGAATTTCCTGGATTTCTTCCGGCGAACAACCGTTGGTGAGCGCGCCGTTGACGTGCACCCGGAACTCGTCCGGCCGGTTGATGGCCGCTGTGATGCCGAGCATGGCGAGGCTCTTCGTCTTCAGCGGCACGGCCGGGCGCTGCCAGACGTCACCGTAGGCGTAGGCATTCACGATGTTCTGCAGGGGCTCGCCGAACGGCCCCAGCGCGTTCATGCGCCTGTCGACCGCGGCATCACCGAACAACTTGCGCCGGAGCTTCAAGCCCCGCTCGTAAAGGTCACGCAGATCCACGGTCCATCCTCCCGCCGCCGACCCGGCTCAACGCACGCCGCTGCCGCCAGCACTGTTCGTTCAAATAGTCCCGCCCGCGCCGCCCGGAGGGCAGCGGGCCCGCTAAGCCGAGAACTTCCTGTCCAGCTGGTCGAGCACCTGCATGCCCATCAGGTCGTTCAGTTCGTCAAACGATACCAGCAGGTCCGGACGGTCCACCACGCGGTTGTTCTTGACCACTTCTTCCTTGAAGACCTCGATCGCGTTCATCATGCCCCGCAGGGCGGCGGTCGACAACAGGCGTGGATAGCTGACGCCCGCCACGCCGAGGTCCTGCAACTCCTTGGGCGACATGAGCGGCGTCGTCTTGCGCGAGCGCAGTCCCAGCCCCATGTTCACGATCAGCGGCTTGGGCACATTCTTCGCCACCTTCGCGATGTCTTCCTTGGACAGCAGCGCGTCAGCGTACACGACGTCCGCGCCCGCCTCGGCGTACAGGTTCAGCCGCCGGATCGCCTCATCGACGCCGTGCGGACCGGCCGCGTCGGTACGCGAAACGATGCAGAAATCCTGGTCGTGCCGCGCGTCCACCGCCGCCTTCACCTTCTGCACCATTTCCCCGGCGGGAATGCAGGCCTTGCCGGCCATGTGCCCGCAGCGCTTGGGCCACACCTGGTCCTCAAACATGAGCGCCGCCATGCCCGCCTTCTCGAACGCGCGCACCACGAAGTGCACGTTCATGGCGTTGCCGTAGCCGGTGTCGGCATCCACCCGCAGCAGCAGATTGTCGACGCAGTCCGCGAGCCGGCGCGCGTTGGCCAGGTTCTCGTCGAAGGTCATGACCCCGCGGTCAGCCCAGCCCATGCGGCTTTCGGACACGCCGGCGCCGGAGATGGACCCGACCTTGAAGCCCGCCTGCTCGACGAGGCGGACGGTGTAGCCGTCGTAGACGCCCGGCTGGATCAGGATCTCCGGTGCGTAGATCAATTCCTTGAACTGCTTGCCTTTGCTGGCCATGTCACATTCCTTGTCGATACATGCAGTGGTTGCGGAAAGACGGCTCAGTTGGCGCTTTCGGCCTTGAGGCCGATCGTCTTGATCAGCTTGCTCCATTTTGCGAGGTCCGCGCGCAGAAACACGGCGTACTCCGCCGGCGTGTTGCCGACCACGTCGCCACCCAGCGAAGCGAGACGTTCGCGCGCCTCCGGCGTGGAGATGCCCTTCACGATCACCGCGTGGAGCCGCGTCACGAGGTCGACGGGTGTAGCCGCCGGCGCCAGCACCCCGAACCAGCCGCTGGCGTCGTAGCCCGGCAGGCCGCCTTCGGCGATGGTCGGCAAGTCCGGCACCTGCGCCGAGCGCTTGCTGCTGGTCACCGCGATCGCGCGCAGCTTGCCCGCACGCACCTGCGGCATCACGGTACTGAGGTCGCCGGACATGAACTGCACCTGGCCCGCCAAGAGATCGGTCAACGCCGGCGCCACGCCCTTGTAGGGCACGTGCACCATGTCCACGTTCGCGCTCATCTTGAGGAGTTCTTCCGCGAGGTGCGTCGTCGTGCCGTTGCCCGGTGAACCAAAATTGAGCTGCCCGGGTTTCGCCCGCGCCAGCGCGAGCAACTCCTTGACGGTTTTCACCGGCAGCGACGGATGCACGACCAGCACGAACGGCATGCTGGTGACCAGCGTGATGGGCGCGAAGTCCTTCAGCGGGTCGTACGGGAGCTTCGCGGTCAACCCGGGCAGAATGGTCATCGGCCCCGCGCTGCCGAGCAGCAGCGTATAGCCGTCCGGCGGGGCCTTGGCGACGAACTCGGTCCCGATCGCGCCGCCGGCCCCGGCGCGATTCTCCACCACCACCGTCTGGCCGAGGCCCTCCGAGATCTTCTGGCCGATGAAGCGCGCGGTGAAGTCCACCCCGCCGCCCGCCGCGAAAGGCGACACCATGCGGATCGGCTTGTTCGGATAGTTCTGTGCGGGCGCGAGTCCGGCGACCAGCGCAAGCGCGGTGCCGCCGAGCGCTCTCAAGACCGGGATTCGGGATTGGGGATTCGGGATTTGAAAGCGGTGGATCACGGGCAGGCTCCTGGTAGTCGCGAAGGGTGCCGTTGCGCGTTCGGCGCGCGCCGAAGCGGAAACAGAAACGCCTCCACGTTCGCCCGCGTCGTCGTGCGTGTTGTCGTCTTGTGATCGGCGGCGGGTTGCGCGATGATGCCACGAAGCCGCGGCGCGGACTCGGACTATCGGCGCCGTCGCGATCCGGGTGTTCGCTGCATCCGGCACCCGTCCCGAGGAGGAATGCCATGCGAAGCAGAGCCAGCACCCGCCTGCGCGGGCTGCTCAAGGAAGGCCGCACGCTCGTCAAGCCGGGCGCTTACAACGCACTGTCGGCCATGATCATCGAAAAGGCGGGGTTTTCCTGCTGCGGCGTGAGCGGTTACGCGGTGTCCGCATCGCTGCTCGGGAAGCCCGACGTAGGGCTCCTGACGCTCGGTGAGATCGTGATGATCACGCGCTACATCGCCCGCGCCGTGTCCATTCCCATCATCGCCGACGCCGACACCGGCTTCGGCAACGCCATCAACGTCATGCGCACGGTCGAGGACTTCATCGTCGCCGGTGCGGCGGCGATCCACATCGAGGACCAGGTCGCGCCCAAGCGCTGCGGCCACGTCGCCGGCAAGCAGATCGTCCCGGCGGAGGAGATGGTGGGCAAGCTGCGCGCCGCCGACCGCGTGCGCCGCGAACTCGACCCCGACTTCGTGCTGATCGCGCGCTGCGACGCGCGCGGCGTCGCCGGCGGCAGCGTGGACGAACTGATCCGCCGGTCCAACCTCTACCTCGACGCCGGGGCCGACATGATCTTCCCCGAGGCGCTCACAACCGAAGTGGAGCTGGAACGCTGCGCGAAGGAAATCAAGGGGCCGCTCCACTTCAACCGTACCGGTGTGTCGCCGCGGCTGCCCGTGGCGCGGCTGAACGAACTGGGCATCGCCATGGTGTCCAACGCCACCGGTTCGCTGCGCAGCTCAACGGCCGCCATGGTCGACTACTTCGCGGAATTCGCGCGCGACGACGTGGAAGCGGTGAAGCGCTTCGAGGCCCGCACCAAAGACCATCCAGTCGGCAACCTGCACGCCTTCATGGGCTTCCCCGCGATCAAGAAGCTTGAAGAGGAATTTTTGCCCGCGGCCGAGGTGCTGGCGAAGTACGAGGGTGCGGTGGGGTTTCAGCCGTGAGACTTCAAATGCGGGATTGGGGAATCGGGATTGGGGATTGGAAAGCGACGCAACGGCGCGCTCGACCCGGGTTTCAAATCCCCAATCCCGAATCTCCAATCCCGCATTTCCAGACCAGAAGCACCGCCAGGAGCGCGAACATGGCCACTCGGTTTCTAATCCCCAATCCCAAATCCCTAATCCCGTTGCTGGCCTTCGCGAGTTCCCTCGCCTGCGCGCAAACCTTTCCGACGAAACCCATCCGCATCATCGTGCCCAGCACGCCGGGCGGCAGCGTGGACACGCTCGCGCGTGCGGTCGGCAATCACCTGTCCGAGAAGTGGGGCCAACAGGTCGTGGTGGACAACCGTTCCGGGGCGGGCGGCGTGATCGCCGCGGAACTGGCGGCGAAGGCACCACCCGATGGCTATACGCTGATCATGGGCACCATCGCGTCCATCGCGACGAACGTGAGCCTCGCCCGCAACCTCCCCTATAACCCGGTACGCGACTTCGCACCGATCACGCAAGTCGCCGGCCAGCAGCTCATCCTGGTGGTGCACCCGGCGGTGGCGGCAAAATCGGTAGCGGAACTGACCGCGCTGGCGAAAGCGAAGCCGGGCCATTTGACCTTCGCGTCCGCTGGCAACGGCTCCGGCGGACATCTGTCGGGGGAGCTGTACAAGATCCTCGCCGGCATCGACCTCCTCCACGTGCCCTACAAGGGCGTCGCGCCCGCGCTGGTGGACGTCATCAGCGGACAGGTGACGATGACCTTCGCCAGCATCATCTCCGGCACGCCGCACGTAAAGTCCGGCAAGGTCCGCGGGCTGGCCGTGACCGGCGCGCGCCGCTCGGTCACCTTCCCCGACCTGAGCACGATGGCCGAGGCTGGCGTGAAGGGCTACGAGTCTTCCACCTGGTACGGCCTGCTCGCGCCGAAAGCCACGCCGCGGCCGGTCATCATGAAGCTCCACGATGAGGTGGTGGCGATGCTCAAGCTGCCCGCTGTCCGCGACCGCCTGCTGGCCGAGGGCGCGGACCCCGTGGGCAACACGCCCGAGCAGTTCGGCGCGTTCATCCAGTCCGAGATCGACAAGTGGGGCAAGGTGATCCGGACGGCGGGGCTGAAGGCGGAGTAAGTGTTATGCGGGAAAAAAGAATTTAACGTTTGACATGAACGGCGGGCCAAAGGGCGCGAAGCGGCCTTTGAAAATGTCGTTGTCCATTGCGTGGTTATGCGACAACCTTGTCGTATTCAGCGTGCGTTCCGATCCAGAACCAGTAGACGCCGCGTTCGACTTCAGTTCCAAGGGCCCGATAATGAGCGCCCACGCGCATCGACTAAAGTTCGCCGATCTTCTTGAAATGGAGAGAGGGATGCCGAGAATCCGATTTCAGAAGTTCGAAGTTCTTGTCGGCGAGAGCGCGGATATCGTTCGGCAGTGCTTCATACAGCGCCCAAAACTTTGGCAACGCGAAATGTTTCAAATCTCTCGGGCCTTGCCTGTCTGATAATCCACGAGCGCTTCGGAAACGAGCCCGCGCAGCTTTCCAGCCTTCGAATCCGCCTCAAGTTGCTTGTCCCAAATTAGGTGGTCAAATTCGATAAACCGTTCACGAAATTTCGCCAGCTCGTTGGTCGGAAGGTTCTGGATTCTGTGTTCAAGCTCTTCGAGGTTACTCATGATTGATCACCATTTGT
>CAZXNF010000035.1:0-13470 GCA_964641785.1 uncultured Streptomycetaceae bacterium
GTCGTGCATCCGTCGCTGCCGGTGAAGAACGTGAAGGAACTGATCGCCTTCGCGAGAGCACACCCGGGCCAGCTCAACTACGCCACCGCCGGCCGCGGCACCAACGGCCACCTCGCGGGCGAGCTGCTGAATTCGATGACCGGCCTCAAGCTCGAGCACATCGCCTACAAGGGCGCTGCGCCCGCGCTGATCGATCTCCTCGCCGGGCACGTGCACATGGAGTTCACCGCGATGCCCTTCGTCGTGCCGTACGTGCGCGCGAACCGCCTGCGCATGCTCGCGCAGACCGGCCAGAAGCGTTCGCCCGCCGCGGCGGACGTGCCAACGATGCAGGAGGCGGGGCTGCCCGGCTTCCTCGTTTCGACGAGCTACGGCTTCGTGGCGCCGGCCGGCACGCCGCGGCCCGTCATCGACCGGGTCAGCGACTCCCTGAAGTTCTCCCTCGCACAGCCGGACGTGCGAAGCGCGCTCAGCAAGGGCGGCGCCGATCCCGTGGGTGGCACGCCTGAGGAGTTCGACGCCTTCATCAAGAGCGAGATTCCGAAGTGGATCAAGGTCGCCAAGCAGGCGGGCATCACGCCGGATTGACCACGTCGCGATGCTTACCGGTTGACCCGCTGACGCGTATCGTCGGCCACCACCGCCAGCAACCGGCTCAGATCCGCCTTGACCTTGGCGTAGCCGGCGGTCTGTTTGAATGTATCGATGTCCATGTAGATGTCCTTGTTCATCTCCAGCAGGATGCTTTCCTTGCCCTTTGCCGGATCGCCGTAACGCCGATGAATTTCGTTGCCGATGTAGGGGTCGTTGACCGTCACCTTGTAGCCGTAACCGCGCAGCGTCTCGACCACGAGTTCGACGAATTGGGGCGTCGCCGATTGGCCGTTGAGATCGCCGATGCAGAAGTCCGGGCGGCGGCTGCCGGGGTCGGCGTGCGTCGGTGCGCCGACCGGCGACATACAGTGGCAGCTCAGGTCGCGCGACAGGCCGAAGCGGCTGTGGAACGAATCCACGATGCGGGAGAACTCGCGGTGATAGGGCCGGTGATAGCGCGCCAGCCGCTCCTCGATTTCCGCGACGGTGAATTTGCGTTCCTGCACCGCCTCCCCGTAGCGGGACTTGGTCTTGATCAGCCCGAGGCCGCGCAGCGACCGCGGCGAGGGCTTCAGCGGCACCGGCCACTCCCCGTCCAGCACCGCCGGATCGAAATCCGTCTCCGCGCGGTTCATGTCGATGTACATGTGCGCGATGGAACAGAACAGCAGCGTTGCACCATGCTGCGGCGCCGAATCGTACAGGTCATCGAGCCACATCGAGACATTGTCGTGGAGCGCCGAGAACGCCACCGGCGACCGCATGTCGTTGGGATACTCGCGGCCGCTGCGCGAAACGTCGACAATCACGGGCAACGTCTCGGCATCAGGATCATGGCGCAGGAACAGGCCGGGCTGGCAGTAAACCATTTTAGTGTACGCTCCGAAAAAAGGGTTCGGGAACTCTATGCAGCGCACTGTGCGTTGTCAATCGACACGGGAGTCAACTAGCCATGCAAATGCTTAAGCGTCTGATCACCGTCACGGCAATCGCGGGGCTGCCCGCAACCGCCGCGCACGCCGCGCAACTGGAGGCACCCGCGTTCCCGGCGAAGTCCATCCGCATCATCGTGCCATTTTCCCCGGGCTCCACCGCCGACGTGGTGAGCCGCATCATCGGCCAGAAGATCACGGAGAACTGGTCCCAGACCGTGGTCGTCGAAAGCCGCACCGGCGCCGGCGGCTCCATCGCCGCCGAGTATGTAGCGCGCTCGGCGCCCGACGGCTACACCCTGCTCATGGGCGGCGGCAGCACGCTCGGGCACAACCTGCTGCTCTACCCCAAGCTTCCCTACGATCCGGTGCGGGATTTCGCCCCGATCGTGCAAGTCGTGCGCACCCCGAGCGCGGTCCTCGTGCATCCGTCCCTGCCGGTGCGGTCTCTGAAGGATCTGGTCGCGCTCGCCAAGTCGCGGCCGGGACAACTGGCCTATTCGACTTCAGGCAACGCCACCCCCGGCCACATCGCCACCGAGCTGATCCGCATGATGGCCGGCATCAGCGTGGTGCATGTCCCCTATCGCGGCGCCAACGAGGCGATCAACGACCTGCGTTCTGGCCAGGTGCAGTTCACCATCAACAGCCTGTTTTCCTCGATGCCGTACGTCCGCGCCGGCACCGTGCGCTGCATCGCGACCACCGGGGCGAAGCGCGCGGCCGAACTGCCGGACGTCCCGACCGTGGCGGAGTCCGGCTTCAAAGGCTACGAGTTCTATACCTGGTTTGGCTACGTGGCGCCGGTCGCGACGCCGCGCGAGGTGATCGTCAGGCTCAACCGGGAGGTGAACCGGGTTATCGAGCTCCCCGACGTTCGCCAGCGCTTGGTGAATCAAGGCGGCGAAGTCCTCGGCGGAACGCCCGAAGAATTCGGCGCCTTCATGCGCTCCGAAATTGAGCGGTGGTCGAAGATCATCAAACAGCTCAACATTCGCGTGGAATGATTCGAGGCCCGGGGAGTACAATCCCGCACGCTTGTCGCATCACTCCTCACTCCTTACCCCTCACCGCCTCACGCCCATGAAACCATTCGAGTGGCAGTTCCCCTATCCCTCCCAGCGCATGCCCGTCCTCGCCCGCAACTGCGTGGCGACCTCCCAGCCGCTCGCCGCACAGGCCGGCCTGGCCATGCTGCACAAGGGCGGCAGCGCCGTGGACGCGATCCTCGCCACCGCGATTTCGCTGACGGTGCTGGAACCGACCTCCAACGGCATCGGCTCCGACGCCTTCGCGATCCTGTGGGACGGCAAGCAGCTCGTCGGCCTCAACGCCTCCGGCCGCTCGCCCGCCGCTTGGACGCCGGAGTACTTCAAGGATGCGAAGACAATGCCGCAGCGCGGCTGGAACGCCGTCACCGTGCCGGGCTGCGTCTCCGCCTGGGCCACGCTACATGCCAAGTACGGCAAGCTGCCTTTTGCCGACCTGTTCGAACCGGCGATCCGTTACGCGCGCAATGGCTACATGGTCTCGCCCACCATCTCCCGCCTGTGGGCCAACCAGGTGCCGGACCTGAAAGACCAGCCCGGGTTCGCCCAGGCCTTCATGCCCAACGGCCGCGCCCCCACCGCTGGCGAGAAGTTCACCTTCCCCGACCAGGCGAAAACCCTGGAACTGATCGCGAAGACCAAAGGCGAAGCCTTCTACCAGGGCGAGCTCGCCGAGAAGATGGCCGCGCACTCGAAAGCCAACGGTGGCGCGATGACCGTCGCCGACCTCGCCGCACAGCAATGTGACTGGGTCGATCCCATCGGCATGGACTACCGCGGCACCACGCTGCATGAAATTCCGCCGAACGGCCAGGGCATCGCCGCGCTGATGGCGCTGGGCATGCTGGAAAACTTCGACGTCGGCAGCATGAAAGTGGACTCCGCCGATTACTACCACCTGCAGATCGAAGCGATGAAGGTCGCCTTCGCCGACCTCTACGAATACGTTTCGGATTCGAGCACGATGCGGGTGAAGCCCTCCGAGATGCTCGACAAGGCCTACCTGAAGAGCCGCGCGAAGCTGATCGACATGAAGAAGGCCGGCACGCCGGCCTTCGGCACGCCCTCCACCGGCGGCACGGTGTATCTGACGGCGGCGGATGAGAGCGGGATGATGATCTCCTACATCCAGTCCAACTACATGGGCTTCGGTTCCGGTGTCGTCGTGACGGGCACCGGCATCTCGATGCAGAACCGCGGCTACGGCTTCGCGCTGAAGCCCGGGCACGCCAACATCGTCGCGCCGAAGAAGCGCCCCTTCCAGACCATCATCCCCGGCTTCATCACCCGCGGCGGCCAGCCGTTGATGAGCTTCGGCGTGATGGGCGGCTCCATGCAGGCGCAGGGTCACGCACAGGTCACCTCGCGGTTGGTGGACCACCAGCAGAACCCGCAGGCCGCATCCGACGCTCCGCGCTGGCGCGTGGACACCGGCGTCAAGGTCGGCATCGAATACGGTGTGCCGGCGGAGATCGTGGCCGACCTGCGCGCACGCGGCCACGACATGCCGCAGGCGGACCGCTGGTCCACCGACTTCGGCCGCGCCCAACTCATCTACAAACTCGACGACGGCTACTTCGCCGCCTCGGAGCGGCGCACCGACGGACAGGCGGTGGGGTTTTAGGAGGGAAACGGCCATGTCTGAACACAAAGCAATGCTCACGTGGTCCCGCGGCGGGACCGACTTCAGCTACAAGACCTACCCGCGCAACCACACCTGGCGCTTCGAAGGCGGCGTGGAAGTGCCCGCCTCCTCCGCCCCGCAGTTCCTGGGCGACGCCTCCCGCGTCGATCCCGAGTCGGCCCTGGTTGCGGCACTGTCGAGCTGCCACCTGCTGACCTTCCTCGCCATCGCGTCCAACAGCGACTTCGTGGTGGACAGCTACGAGGATGACCCGGTCGGGCACCTCGAAAAGAACGCCGGCGGCAAGCTCGCCGTGACGCGCGTGGTGCTGCGGCCGCGGATCGTGTTTGGCGGTGCGAAGCAACCCACTGCGCAGGAACTGGAGAAGCTGCACGACAAGGCGCACCGGGAATGCTTCATCGCCAACTCCGTGCTGACGGCCGTTACCGTCGAGCCAGCCGCCTGATACCTTCAGCGGTCCGGAATCTGGCGCCGTGCCTGCCGCCATCCACGCGCTGTGCGCCTGCCTGATCGCCGCCTTCGCCGCTGCCGCCCACGCGCAGGCGCTGCAGGTCCCCGTCACCAATCCCGCGCCTCCGTTCAAGCAGCAGGTGCGCGCCGAGGAATACCACAAGCGGCTCGTCCCGCCGGGCCTGAAGGATGTGCGCATCGACAGCAAGGGCAACGCCATCGGCGTGCGGCCGGCGGTAGGCTGGAAGTTCGGGCGCTGGGTGGACAACGTGCTGATGCAGCGGGCGAACGGGGACGGCGCCGGGACCGGCGCTCCCGAACTGCCGCAATGACTAGCTTGCAATATCGCGCTTTTTCTCGTCGACCTCTTTTTTCCCGATCTCGCCTCGCGCATATTGTTCCTTGAGCATGTCGAGACCAGTTTTTCCGGCCGCGCTCCGCCCGGGCGGTTTCGTTAAATACACCACAAGCGCAATGAGCAGTGCAATCAGAACCGCCCACACTAAAACCATTGCGTAGCCGCCGCCGAACATCCACGAACCATGCATCCACAAACCATCATCATATCCACGCATTTGAAATTCTCCTGACGATAAGAAGCCTTGTTGGCAGCAGTAAACCGATGTCGGGATCGGCCTCGATCGCACGGTAAGCGAGCGGCGGGTTGCATGCGCCGAGAATGCGATACGGCCGTTGTTCGATGTTGAGTTTGGCTTTCAGCGTCGCCTTGAAATCGATATCGGTGAGCACGCCGAAGCCTTTCTTTTTCAGCGCCCCGGTGACTTTCCCGACTGCGGTATCTAACGGCATTTTTAACCGGGTGCTGAATCCGTACATGAATCGTCTCCTTTTTTGGTCGCCAGCGGCATGACGGTAGTGCAGATTCGACGCACCGCTCTGATCAGCCGCCAGCCATGCCCGCTAATACGCCCACACCGGAAATCAACCGTGACTACTTCTCGCGCTGCTCCTTGCTGAGGACTGCATCGATCTGCCGTTGCGCGCTAAGCGACAGGTCAAACATCTGATGACGGAATTCGGACATCTTGCGGTAGCCCTTGCTGATCGTCGCGTCATCGCGTTTGTCCGAGCCGTACTGCTCGTTCATCAGCGCCTGCTCATCCTGCATTTTTCCCATCAGGTCCCAATGTTTGCGCCGTACGTCATCCTGGATCCTGGCGATCTTGCTGCGTTGCTCAGCGTTGAGATTCAGGCCGGGTCCCGGTGCGTAGCCTCCGGTCATGCCGTAGCCTGCGCCGTAGCCACCCATCATGCCGGGGCCCACGCCGTTCGTACCGTACGCCCTTTGCGGCGGGTCGGCAATTGCGCTTGCTGCCGTGATCGTCCCGCCGATCAATAGCGCGGTGCCCAAGGTCTTGCTAAGGTTCACGTGTTTCATCGTTTAACTCCATTCAGGGTTGGATGAATTCATGCTTCCAGGATTGGGCACAATGTTTGTCGGCAAAGTCCGCTTGCGCCGTTTCAAAGCCAACTTTACGTGCGGGATGATTCTTGTCGTCCGTGCGCTATCGCACATACGGCAGAACCGGCAGCGCAATACGAGACAGCGCGTCAATAACCAGAGCAAAGGGTGCCGGCAAATGCCGGCGCCAGACACGCGGGGCTTTGCGCCCGCGCCTTGTTGGAAAAACGCCTTGCGAAAGCCCATCCTCCTGATGAAGGCACGCCCCTCGCTATTGAGCATCGTTGCTGCCTGCGTGCTGGCCGCTCCGGGCATCCACGCGGAAACCCTCACCGACGCGCGTTACGCCGTGCCGGTCGAGCGTTACGGGCATTTCGCGCTCGGCCCGCCGCACGAGTACGCGCGCCTGACCGCGACCACCAGCACCGGCCGCACGCTCACGCTAGAGTTGCCCGTAGACGAAGTCTTCGAGGATCTGGTGCCGCGCCGCGTAAGACTGTCCGCGGGCGAAGCGGAGGAACTGCTGGCCATCGTCAGCCACCGCGCCAGCGGGGCGCGGCTGGTGCTGATCCGCCTGACCGGCGCGGGCCTGGAGATCAGCGCCGAGTCTGCCCCCATCGGCACGCCCATGCGCTGGCTGAACCCGGTGGGGGTTGCGGACCTCGATGGCGACGGGCGCGCGGAAATCGCCGCGGTCATCACGCCGCACATCGGCGGCACGCTGAAGGTTTACCAGCGCCGCGGACGGGAACTGGTCGAGATTGCCGCCCTCGGCGGTTTCTCGAATCACGCCTACGGCTCGGCGGAACTGGGCTTGTCTCTGTCCGTCCAGACCGCGGGCGGGATGCGGCTGCTGGTGCCGGACACGACGCGCCGCGAGTTGAGGATGGTCGCCCTGGAACGGGGCCGGCTCATCGAAACCGGCCGCTGCGCGCTGCCGTCTCCCGTCGTTGGCGCACTCAGGCTCGTTGCGCCGCGCGAGATCTCGGCCGGGCTGACTTCCGGACGCAAGACGATCGCGCTGGACAGTTGCGGCGAACGCCGCGCGGCGGCGCTGCGTTAGCGCGGCGCCGCCGCCGCGAGCGGATCGGCGGCCGGGCGGCCCCGTTCGATCAGTTGCAGGATCTTGTCGAGATCGACACGGGTCTTGCCGCCGACCATGACGTTATGCACGCGGCCGCTGCGGTCGATGACGACAGCGGTCGGCGTGGCGCGCACGCGGCCGAGAAGGACTTCCCACGCCGGGGTACGCAAGGCAACAGGAAACGGCAGCTTGCGATTGTGCGCGTAGTTCGCGACCTTCTCGGCGTCCTGCTCGATCGACAGCGCCACGATCTCGAAGCCGCGCTCGCGATACAGGCGGTAGAAGTCAGCGAGGTCGGGCATTTCCTGCCGGCAGTAGCCGCACCAAGTGGCCCAGAAGTTGACGAGCACGACCTTGCCCTTGAGCTCGGCCGCGGACAAGGTGCGACCGTCCACCAAAACGGTATTGGGCAGGGCGAGCGGCGTATCGGGGAAGTTCTGCGCGGCCTGGGCACCGACGCTCGCGAGCCCCACGGCAAGGGCGAACACTCCCGCGCAGCAGTGCCACATCCCTCTCAAGCGGTACGAAATTTGGTGCACCCGACGCCTCCTTCAAGGGCAGAGGTCTACGGGCAGATCATAGGCTGCGGCTCAGGGTGTGACTGTGAGATTAGTCCTACATTCACGAGGATTTAACCGCATGGACGAGGCTCACTTCTTGTCCTCCACGCGCCCCACCACCTTCACCACGCGCGCGAGCCGCTCCGCATCCGCCCGCCAGTACTTGGCGAAGTCCGGCGCGTCGAGGTACGCGATCGGCGAATCGAGTTTCGCCATCGTCGCCTTGAAGTCGGGGTCTTCCACCGCGCGCTTCACGGCATCGCGCAGCGTTTTCTGCACCGGCTCGGGCGTCGCCGCGGGCACGAACACGCCGGCCCAGATGAAGTATTCGATGTCGTAGCCCTGCTCCTTGAAGGTCGGCACGTCCGGATGCGCGGGGATGCGCTTGGCGCCCCAGCTCACGATGGTGCGCAGCTTGCCGGCCTTGACGTGGCTGCTGATCGCGGCCGGGCCACCCGCGGTCATCTCGACGTGGCCGCCGAGCAGCGTGGTGATGGCCGGGCCACCGCCGGTGGTGTGCACGGCGCGCATCTTCAGTTTGGCGGCGTGCAGGAACATCTCCATCGGCATGTGCAGCGCGCCGTAGATGCCCGACGTGGAATAGGACATTTCGCCGTTACGCGCCCGGGCCAGCGCCACCAGCTCCTTCAACGACTTCACCGGCAGCGACGGGTGCACGACAAGGATGGTCGGGTCGGCGGTGATCAGCGCGATGGGGGCGAACTGGTCGAGCGCGTAGGCGGGCTTGCGGTCGAACAACTTGTCCGCTTCCGGAATGACGGAAATGCTGGAGAGCGCCATCAGCACGGTGTAGCCGTCGGGTTTCGCGTTCGCCACCACGGCGTTGCCGACCGCGCCGCCCGCGCCGGGCCGGTTGGAGGGCACAACGGGCTGCTTGAGGATCTTTTCAAGCGCAATCGCGAGCGGACGCCCGGTAATGTCGGCCACCCCGCCCGGCGGGAAAGGCACGACCATCGTGACGGGACGGGTGGGGAACTCCTGGGCGTGCGCGGCAAACGCCGGCAGGCAGGCAAGTACCGCAATCAGGTGACGGTTCATGGCTCCTCCTTCTATTGGTGTCGTTGCAGGCTCCACCACCCCTTCCGCTGCGCGCGCTCCCCTCCTCGACGAGGAGGGGAAGCCCGACGGGCAGGGGTGGTGCGGTTAGCGAACGGATTGTAGCGCCGGCAAACGCCCGCGCTCAGCCCGCCGCGGCCACGGGGTTGGTCAGCTCGCCGATGCCTTCGATGGCGCAGGTCACGCTGTCGCCCGGCTGGAGATAGCCCGCCGGGGCAACGACATCGCGACGCATCGGTTTTTTGCCGCCGAGTTCCGGGTCGGTGCCCCACCCCGTGCCACCGGGCGTGCCGGTGGAAATGACGACCCCCGGCCGCAGGGTGACGAAGGTCGAGAAGAAAGCGATGAGTTGCGCGCAGGTCCAGATCATCTTGCCCGTGGAATTGTTCTGCCGCAGCTCGCCGTTGACGCGGGTCGAGAGCTGCAGGGTCTGCGGATCGGCCAGCGCATCGGCCGTCACGATCCACGGCCCGATCGGCGCGCAGGTGTCGAAGTTCTTGCCGGGCCCCAGGTTGTATACGGAAGAACCGTCCGGCCGCAGCGTCACCTGGCGGTCGCGCGCGGTAACGTCGTTCATGATGGTGTAGCCGAACACGTGATCAAGCGCCTGCGCTGCCGGAATGTGCCGCCCCGGTTTGCCGATCACGATCAGCAGTTCGGTTTCGTAATCCAGTTTCTTCGTCACACGCTCGTCGCGGACGATGGCATCGCCCGGCCCGATGACGCCGAGCGAGGTTTTCAGGAAGAACTCCGGGTCCTTGCGCTCGACCGCGGGCTTCTCGTCGCGGTGATCCCAGTAGTTCTCGCCGCTGCAGAAAATGAGCGACGGCACGATCGGCGCGAGCAGCTGTACGCTGCCCCGCGGGTGCCGGCCGCGGCCACTCTTGACCGCGCGCTGCGCGGGCTTCCATGCGCTCTCGCCGGCGGCGATGAACGCGGCCGTGTCGGCGAGCGCGGCGCGGGCATCCGCGTCGCTCTCCTTGCCCAGCGCATCCAGAAAATCCACGACGCAGTCACCGTCCACGGCGCCAAGGCGGGGACGCTGGTCACCACGGTCGAAACGGCAGAGCTTCATGGTTGAACAACGAGAGACGATAGAGGAAAGACGAAAGAAGAAGGCCCTGCCGCAGTCATGTCCCGCGACTGAAAGAGGCGATATTGCGCCTTACCCCCTATCGTCTATCGTCTCTCCTCTCTCGCCTTTCGCAGTTATGCCTTTTACCGTCGCCATTAGGCGACGGGATTCTCCAGCGTCCCGATCGGTTCGATCGTGATCGCGACCTTGTCGCCGGTCTTCAGGAACTTCGGCGGGTTGAAGCCGATGCCCACGCCCGCGCAGGTGCCGGTGGCGATGAGGTCACCCGGCTCCAGCGTCATCACGCGCGACAACGTCTCGATCAGCGTCGGGATGTCGAAGATGAGCTGGCTGACCAGCGTGTCCTGCCGCACTTCGCCGTTGACCCTGGTAATCAGGTGCAGCTGGCCCACATCCTTCACCTCGTCCGCGGTGACGATACACGGGCCCATCGGGCAGTAGCCATCGAGGCTCTTGCCGAGGAACCACTGGCGGTGCGCGTTCTGCAGCGTGCGCGCCGTTACGTCGTTGATGATGGTGTAGCCGTAGACGTGCTTGAACGCGTCTTTCTTGCTGATGCCGCGCCCGCCGGTGCCGATCACGACGGTGAGTTCGCCTTCGTAATCGGTCGAGTTCGTATAGTCGAGGTGGCTGGGAATGGTTTCGCCGTTGGCGATGACCGAATTGGGCCATTTCGTGAAGATGATCGGCAGTTCGGGAATCGCGTCCTTGCCCGCGCTGGCATCGAAACCGGAGTTGTGGAATTCCTTCGCGTGCTCGTAGTAGTTCTTGCCCACGCACAGGATGTTCTTCGCCGGACGCGGGAACGGCGCGAGCAGTTGCACCGAGGCGAGCGGCAGCAGGCCGCGGTTCTCGGCCTTGGCGAGCTTGACCGCGTCACGCGCGCGCTTGAGGCCGTTCTTGTCCAGCGCGACGAAAGCCGTCATGTCCTTCGGCAGCCGCGACACCGCGGCGAGATCAATGATGGTGTTGGTTTCGAGGTCGTGCACGCCCACGCGTGAACTGGTGGCGTCGGAAAAGGTCACTAAACGCATGCTGTAACTCCGGGATTGGAGATTCGGGAATGGGGATTAGAAATCAAAACCGCCTCGAGCACCATGCCCGCGATCGGTTTCCAATCCCCAATCCTTGATCTCGTCAGGGTCAGCGTCGAACCTCGGCTCGCGGCGTCGCCGCGCGAGGTCATAAAGTAGCCCTTCACAGAACAATCTGGGAGGAAAAAGCAAGACCTCTTTTTCCTTTCCCTTACTCGGTCTTGATCCCGCCCTCACGAATGACTTTCCCCCATTTCGCGGTTTCCGCGCGCGCGAACGCGCCGAATTCTCCGTTCGTCATCGCCGCGGGTTCGGAGCCCGACGCGAGCAGGCGTTCGCGGGTGTCGGGCGAGGCGAGGGCTCGGTTGATGTCGGCGTTGATGCGGGCGGGCAGCGCTTTAGGGATGCGCGCGGGCGCGAACACGCCGGCCCAGCCGATAACGACGTAGTCTGGATAGCCCGATTCGGCCACCGTCGGAATCTCCGGCACCGCGAGCGAGCGTTTGGCGCTCGTCACCGCGAGCGCCCGCAGCTTGCCGCTGCGTACCTGTGGCATCGCCGTCAGCGCGCTGGTGATCATGAACGCCGCCTGTCCAGAGACGGTGTCGATCAGCGCGGGTCCCGTGCCTTTATAGGGAACGGAAATCACCCGTACGCCGGTTTGCAGCGTCATCAGTTCCATCGCCAGGTGACCGAGCGTGCCTATGCCGGCGTGTGCGTAAACGAGCGAACCGGGCTTGCTCTTGGCGAGCGCGACGAAATCCCCGAACGTCTTCGCCGGCACGGCAGGATGTATGACGACCAGGCTCGGCGTCTGCGCCGCGAGCGCAACCGGCACGAAGTCCGTATATGGTTTATACGGCAGATTCGTATAGATGCTCTCGTTGATCGCGTGCGTGGCGATCGTCCCCATCACCAGCGTGTAGCCGTCCGGCGCCGCGCGCGCGGCGAGCTCGACGCCGATGTTGCCGCCAGCGCCAGGCCGGTTGTCGACAATGACCTGCTGCCCCCAGTACTCCGTGAGCTTGACGCTGATCGCGCGTGCCAGCACGTCGGTGGGGCCGGCTGGCGGGAAGGGGGCGATCATGCGCACCGGCCGCGTCGGGTAGTCGCGTACCTGCGCGAACGCGGGCCCGGGCGTCGCCGCGGCCAGCATGCAGAGCAGCGTCGCGAGCAGGCCGGCGCCGCGGCAGGCTTCCTGCATCAGATCATCCCGGCGTGCGCCTTGCCGGCGACTGGCGGCACACCCATGCCCACGCCCTGCCCGTAACGGTCCGCAAACCCGGGCGCCAGCGTGCGACCTTGCGGATTGTCGAGCCACAAGCGCAGCATGTGGCGCTTGCGCTCCGGCTCGGGCCATTCTTCGTAGGCGGTGCGCGAGTGCAGCACCATGTGGTTGTTGCAGAACTGCATGTCGCCGGGTTCGAGCATCATCTCAAGCCGGACATCCTCGCGCTGGGCGGTAGCGTTCAGAAATTCCATCGCCGCAGTTTCGGTGTCCGTGAACGTCAGCCCGGCCCGGCGCGCGGCCGTGACGATCGCGGAATAGACATAGCGGCACGAGAGCCGGTCTTCGAAGTAGCTGTACACCGGAACGCGATGCGGCGTTAGCGGCGCCACGCCAGGCAGCTCCTCGCCGCGCAGATCGTAGTGAAAACCCTCACACAGCACGTCTAGGTATTCCGGACGCACCCGCAGTACTTCGTTGTACAGCGTCATGGCGCTAGCGAGACGCGACACGCCGCCAGACTTCGCCTGGCGAAAACACAACAGACCGACGAGGTCGCAATTGTCGTTGTGGAACAGCAGCTCAGCGCTGGTCTGGTAGCCGCGCACGTTCTTGTCCATATACTTAAAGCCTTCGACAGCGCGCACGTGCCCCAGCAGGTCGCCCTGCGCGTTTTGCGATATCGGATGACCGAAGTGGGTGCCGATGCCCCAGAAGATGCGCGCGATGTCCTCGTCGTCGTACTGGCCGAAGGGCAGGCCCCGGATGACGACGAAGCCGCGGCCGTTTTCCATCTCATCCAGCAAGTTCGCCAGGTCACGCGCGATGGACGAGAGCGGAAAGTGTTCGCTTCGGATGTCGGTCAGCGGGACAGGGTGCCCGCGCAGGCGCGCAAGCGTGGTATCGATGTCCGCCATAGCCGTAGGCGGGAGCGTATAGATCCAGTCCTGCCGCTGCGCGAGATCGCGACCCAGCCACGCGCTGCGATCGGTGATAGGGGTGCGCAACACAGTGCGCGCGACTGTCTGCATGCCGGCTCCTCCTGCAGTCATCGTCCGCCGTGAACGGCGGGTCTTCAACGCGCCGTGATTCTGCGTCACGGGCTGTCAGTTTAGTTCGATCGGGGTGCCCGGATCAGGGCATTTCGAAAAGATTACCATGGTCCGGACTGCGCGTAGCGCCAGCGCTGGGCAGTGCCAGCGCAATAATAGGGGACAGACCACGATGTCAAAGACTCGCCGGTCTGGGCTGACCGCGCTCGCTGACGCGTATCTTAGGCCTCCCCGCCTTGCCACGCG
>CAZXNF010000036.1:0-13128 GCA_964641785.1 uncultured Streptomycetaceae bacterium
CGAGCACGCACCGCGAATACGCCGAGAACACCTTCAACGTGCGCGGCGGCTGCGGCTTCACGTTCGGCAACGGCTGCTCCGAGGGCATTAGTCAGACCAGCGTGTTCGGCAGCGAGAAAAAACGCACCATCCCGATCAAGGCGGAGGTTTGACCATGTTCAATGATTCTCGCTCGATGAGCAGGAGCCTGCGCGTGCTGGCGGCGCTGCTCAGCTACCCCGATGCGCTGCACCGCAGCGTGCTTGCCGAACTGGCCGCCGCGTTGCGCGAAGAACGTGCGCTGTCGGCGCCGCGCCAGCAGGAACTCGAAATCCTGATCGACCACCTCCAGCGCACCGAAGCGCTGCAGGCGGAGTCCGACTACGTCGAGCTGTTCGACCGCGGCCGATCCACGTCGTTGCACCTGTTCGAGCATGTGCACGGCGATTCGCGCGAGCGCGGCCCGGCGATGATCGATCTCGGCCAGACCTACGAAAAGGCGGGTTTGATCCTGGCCGAGGGCGAACTGCCCGACTACCTGCCCGCTGTGCTGGAATTCGTCTCGACCCAGCCGCCGAGCGAAGCCCGCGCTTTCCTCGGTGAGATGAACCACATCTTCAACGCGATTTTCGGCGCGCTGCAGCAGCGGGGCAGCGCCTACGCCAGTGTGCTCGGCGCGCTGATCGAACTGGCAGGCGAGAAGGCGGAGCCGGTCACGCCGCCGCCCGATCCGCCGCTCGACGAGAGCTGGGCCGAACCAGTGGTCTTCGACGGCTGCTCGACCAAGGGCCAGGCGAAGCCGGGCGAGCCGCAGCCCGTGCATATCGTGCGCAAGAGCAACGCTGCACAAGGAGTCGCACCATGAACGGCGTTTACGGTTTTCTGTTCCAGGTCTATCCGTATGTGTGCTTCACGGTGTTCCTGATGGGCAGCCTGTTCCGCTTCGACCGCGACCAGTACACGTGGAAGAGCGATTCGTCGCAGATGCTGCGTGCCGGCCTGCTGCGCTGGGGCAGCAACCTGTTCCATTTCGGCATCCTGTTCCTGTTCTTCGGCCACCTGGTCGGCCTGTTCACGCCACACGCGGTGTATGGCGTCTTCATGAGTGCAGGCAGCAAGCAGATGCTGGCTGTCGTCGCGGGCGGCATCGCCGGCATGATCTGCTTGGTCGGCTTGTCGATGCTGCTGTATCGCCGCGTCTTCGACCCGCGCATCCGCCTGACCAGTCACGCCACCGACATCGCCGTCCTGGTGGTGTTGTGGGTGCAGTTGGTGGTGGGCCTGATCACCTTGCCGTTCTCCTGGCAACACGCCGATGGCAGTGTGATGGTGATCCTGGCGGACTGGGCACAGCGCATCGTCACCCTGCGACCCGTGGATGCGACCTTGCTGTCGACACTGCCGTGGCCCTATCTGTTCCACATCGTGTTCGGGATGACGATCTTCCTGCTGTTCCCGTTCAGCCGGCTGGTGCACGTGTGGAGCGGGTTCGCGACCGTCACGTTCCTGTTCCGACCGCACCAGATCGTACGCAGCCGCCGGCTTAACGTGCCGGCCGGTCACAACCAGCCGCGCCAGCCTGGCGCTGGCGTCTGACCGGGGAGCGGCATGGCCATCGTAACTGTCGATCCCGCAACCCTCTCCCCAGCCCAGCGTGCACCGGTTCGTGTGGCCCGCATCAACGGCGTGCCTTTGAATCTCGAATCCGAAGTGCTCGCGCCGGAGGCGCTTCGCCAGCGCGCCTGCATCGAGCTCTTGCGACAGGCCGCCATTCGCAACGGCCTGCTCGATGCTGGCGATGTGACCGCGGCTGACGGTGTCGTCAGCGGAGCGGCCTCGCAGGCGATCGACGCCTGTCTCGAAGCCGAACTGCATCTGCCCGAACCGACGGACGAAGCCTGCCAGCGCCACCACGCAGCCCATCCGGCGCGCTACCGCACGGGCGAGCAGGTGCGGGTGCGCCATATCCTGTTCGCGGTGACGCCGGGCACCGATGTGGTGGCGCTGCGCAATCGGGCCGAAACCTGTTTGCTCGACGTGCGCTGCCACGATGGTACGGCCAGCGATGCTTTCGGCCGCTCCGCCCGTGAGCTGTCCAACTGCCCCAGCGGCGAACAAGGGGGTGAACTGGGCTGGCTGAAAGCCGACGACTGCGCGCCGGAATTTGCGCGCGAACTGTTCGGCCACGTCGAGGTTGGCGTGCTGCCGCGCCTCGTGCACAGCCGCTTCGGCCTGCATGTTGTCGAGGTGCTGAAGCGCGATCCGGGAGTGGCGCAGTCCTTCGAGTCGGTGCGTGGCGCGGTGGCCATGGCGCTGCGCCAGCAGGTGTATGTGACGTCCCTGCGCCAGTACCTGCAACTGCTGACCGGGGCGGCGGTGGTGGAAGGGGTGGAACTCGACGCGGCCGGCACCCCGCTCGTGCAGTAGCATGGAGATCGCAAGTTTCAACGACCTGCTACGCGCCGCCTGCGCGCAGCCAGAGCCGCAGCGGCTGCTGTTTGTGTTTGCCGGCGCGGTGCTGCCCGAGGACAGCACGCCTGAACAGCGCGCCCGTTTTCAGGCCGGACAGGGCGGGGCGCTCGCGCCGCTCATGTCCGTGGACAAGATTCCCGAAGAGTTGGGCACATTCGCCGCGCTGGTCGAGGAATCGCGCCAGTTCGGGCACGAGTGGGCGGTGGTGTTCGTGGCCAGTTTGTCCGGGCACGGCGGACTCGCGCCGTCGAGCGCGGCAGCCGACCAGTCGCTGCAACGCATGAGTGAATCCATCAAGGCGGGTTCGTTCGGCGCGTTCATTCCGTTCGATCGCCACGGCGAACCTGTGGTGTTCGACCGGGCCCGGCGTTCCTGATGGCGCTCGCGCTGGCCGCCGCAACCGCTGTCCGGGCGAATGAAGACCGGGCTGTGATGACCGAGTGCATGACGGCATGGCAGTGCACCGGCTGCGGACGCATCGAGGGCGCGCAGCCCTGCGTCGGCATTTGTCAGGACCGAAAAATGGATTTCATTTACGCCGCCGACTACGACTTGCTGCGCGCCGAGCTGACTCGCATGTGCCGGCGCACGGAGACACTGATCGCGCTCACGCGCCAGCTCGCCTGCACGACACCGCGCGCGGGCGCATGCGAGCGCACCTCCCGCGCGCTGCAGGTACGCGCGCGGCGGGTGCTGCAAGGGCTTGCCGGCGATGACCTGCCCTGGCCGGCGTAGGTCACCGCAGTGCAGCAAGCTATGGACGATGCGATTCTCGCCCGGCTGCGGCGCTTTCGCACCCGCTACTTCCCGCGCCTGCGGCAGCAGTTCCACGACTTGGTGGCGAAAGGGCAGCATCCGAAGGTGCTGTTCATCGGCTGCTCGGATTCGCGGGTGGTGCCCCACCTGATCATGGACAGCGGGCCGGGCGAGCTCTTCGTTGTGCGCAATGTCGGCAGTTTCGTGCCGCCGTTCGACGCTTCGCACGGCTATCACGGCACCGCCGCCGCGATCGAATTCGCCGTGCTCAACCTCAACGTGCGCGAGATCATCGTCTGCGGCCACAGCCATTGCGGCGCGATCCGCGCGCTGTACGAGGAGCCGCCGCCCGAAGCCCGGCACATGGTGAAGTGGCTGGAGTTGGGCCGCGACGCGGTGCTGCCCGTGACGCTGTCGGAAGAGGCGCTCGCGCGCACCGAGCAGCGTTCGGTGGCGCTGCAGCTCGAACGGCTGATGGACTATCCGATGGTGCGCAGCCGTGTCGAAGCGGGCACGCTGTTCCTGCGCGGCTGGCATTACGTCATCGAGCAGGGCCGGGTGTTCGTGCTGGACGTCGAGACCGGGCGCTTCGACCCCTTCGACGCCGCGCCAGAGGTGGCGCCGGTGGACGACCCGCTCGCCGGCGTGGACCGGCTGCAATGATGGCAGCGTTGATCTCCGTGCGCGGCGCGCTGTGGAGTCTGGGGTTCAGGCCCTTCTTCCTGCTCGCCAGTGCGTTCAGCGCCGCGAGTGTGCTGCTGTGGAGCGCGCAGTTCACGGGCGCCCTGTCGGGCGCCTACCTCCAGGGGCCGCTGTGGCACGGCCACGAGATGCTGTTCGGCTATACAACGGCGGTCATTGCAGGCTTCCTGCTGACCGCCGTGCGCAACTGGACCGGCGAGCCGACGGCCACCGGCGCGCCGCTGATGGCGCTGGCGGTACTCTGGGTGTGCGGGCGGGTGCTGGTGCTCACGCCCTTCGCCATGGCGGCGGCGCTCGTGAATGCGGCGTTTCCGCTGGCCGTCGCGGTGGCGATCGGCATTCCGCTCGTCCGCACGAAGAACGCCCGCAACTATTTCTTCATCGGCCTTCTGGTCATGCTGGCCGCGCTGGACCTCGCGTTCCATCTGGCGCTGCAGTCCGTGTTCGAGTGGCCGCCGCGGTTCAGTCTGCAGCTCGCGCTCGACGTCATGCTGTTCATCCTGGCTGTGATGGGCGGGCGGGTCATTCCGATGTTCACCAACAACGGCATCCCAGGTCTCGCCGCGCGGCGCAACGCCTGGGTGGAACGGCTGGCGCTGGGCGCGGTTATTCTGCTGTTCGTCGCGGATCTGCTGGCGTTCCCGCCGGGAGTCCTCGCGGCCATCGCGCTGACGGCCGCCGGCGCGCATGCCGCGCGCCTGTGGCTGTGGCAGCCCTGGCGGACGCTGGCAACGCCGCTGGTGTGGATCCTCCACGCCGCCTACGCCTGGATCGTCGTAGCCCTGGTCCTGCGCGGTTTCGCGGAAGCGGGCTGGACCGGCGCGTCGCTCGCCACGCACGCGCTCACCGCCGGCGCGATCGGCGGCATGACGCTCGGCATGATGGCCCGCGTCGCGCGCGGTCATACCGGGCGTCCCCTGGTGGCGGACGGCTACGAGCAGAGCATGTTCCTGCTCGTGCAGCTAGCCGCCGTCATTCGCGTGTTCGGCGTCCTTGTGTGGCCCGCGCACACGCTGGCCTGCGTGCAGCTGTCGGGCCTGCTGTGGAGCGCGGCCTTCGGCCTTTACGCCGTGCGCTACTGGCCCATCCTGTCGCGTCCGCGCGCGGATGGACGGCCCGTCTGACGGCGGACCCGCGGTGGACTACGCCGCCCTCAAGGCCACGCACGTCGCCTGCGTCGCCGTCAGCTACTCTTTTTTCGTGATCCGCGGGTGTTCTTCTACATCGTGGCGGTGGCGCTCACGCGTAGGGCCCTGCCGTGGCCGGGTTGACGCCGGGCCGCCTGCCGGTCAGCAGATACTCGATCAGTTCCGCCACCGGGCGGATCGCGTCGCCGAACGGCAGGCTCTCGCTGCCGCGGAAAAACAGGCCCTTTTTGATGTCGCCCTTCAGCGCGTAGGCCAGGCGGGTGTCGATGCAGAACTGGCCGATGCTGGCGATGCCGTCGCGCAGGCCGCACACCGACAGGCAGTTGAGCCCGGGCACGCAGCGCGCGGGGTCCGCCTTGGCGTGCGCCTGCAGCGCCTTTTCGCGGCGGAGGTAGTTCCTGAGCCACGGTGTCAGCACCGCACGCGCCGGCAGCCCGGCGACGCTCATGAAGGTCACGATGTCCCCCGGCCGGGCCTCCGCCAGGACTTTCTTGAAGTTGGGATGCGCGTCGCCTTCGAGCGTCACGGCGAAGGGCGTGCCCGCCTGCACCGCGGCGGCGCCCAGCGCGAGCAACTCGCGCACCCGGGCATGGCTATTGATGCCGCCCGCGGCGATCAGCGGAATGCGCTCGCGCTCGAGGCCCAGCTCGCGCAGCAGGCCGAAGATGCCCTCGATGACCGGCGCGAAATCGAAACGGGGGTCGTCGATTTCCCCGGGGCGGGTGGCGCCCAGGTGTCCACCCGCATAGCGTGGATGTTCGATGACGATCGCGTCGGGCAGGCGGTGTTTGCGCTGCCATTTCTTCAGGGTGATGCTGACCCCGCGCACGTCCGACAGGATCGGCACCAGCGCGACGTCGGGGAAGTCCCGCGTCAGGTCTGGCAGGTCGAAGGCCAGGCCGGCGCCCATGACGATCGCGTGCGCGCCGCTTTCGCAGCTCTGCCGCACGTAGGCCGGATACTGGGAGACCGCCTTCATCACGTTGACGGCGACCGCGCCCCGGTCGCCGGCGATCTCGAGCGCCTGGCGGATTTCGCGGTCGAGTGCGGTTAGGTTGAGCCTGTCCAGCGCGTCCTTGTCGGTGCAGTTGCGCGCGCTGTCGAGCAGGTCGGGATGCAGATGGCGCAGATCAACGCTCGAAATCGTGCCGAGGGCGCCGTTGCGCGCCACCGTGCCGGCGAGACGGTGTGCCGAGACGCCGACGCCCATGCCGCCCTGCACGATGGGCAGCAGGGTGCGGCTCCGGAGCTTCCAGCGGGGGAGTGCGGGGGAATCAATGGCGGTCGACATGGGAGAGTCCTCTGATGGATGGCGCCCGTGCATCCGCCGTCAGCGGTTAAGCATCCGGGCACGCAGGGGGTCTTGCGGGATCGTGCCGCCGGATTCCATCCCGGACGCCTGCGCGGCGAGCGCGCGCCTCCGCATGCCGGCGAGCATTCCGGCGAGCACGACGCCCGCGAGGCAGGCGCCGCTGATGCCGAGAAATCCCCAGGCGAACGAACCGGTCCGGTCCCTGACGGCGCCCAGCGCGTAGACGCACAGGAAGCCGCCGAGGTTGGCGAACAGGTTGGAGATCCCGATGGTGGTGCCGGCGACCCGGCTGCCCAGCACTTCGACCGGAACCAGAAAGAGCGGCCCGAAGTAGAAACCGAGGAAGACCGAATAGACGGCGATGACGGCGAGCAGCGGGATCGTTGACGCCACCGTAGGCAGCAGCGCGGCGGCCGCGACGAGCATCGCGAGCGAGCCACCGATCACCAGCGGCGGGTTCCGCAGGCGGTCGGAGACATACCCGCCGAGCATGGTGGACGGCGCCGACAGCGCGGCACTCATCGCCATGACCGCGCCGGCCTCCGCCAGAGTGAACCCGCGATCGGCTACGAGAAACGATGGTAGCCAGAAGCTGAATCCCATCGCGACGGCGAAACGCACGAACTGCAGCCCGCTGCAGACCCACAGGATCGGGAAGCGCGCGAGGCCGGCGAAATCCGACACCGAGGGCGGCGTCCGCGGGTGCGCGCGGGGCTTGTCCTTCGCGTACGCGCCGTACAGGGCCGCGACGCCGATGCCGACGAGCGCGAAGGCGATGAACGTCGCGCGCCATCCGTGGCGCGCCGCGAGCGCAGGCCCCGCCAGCGACAGCACGACGCTGCCCGCGGCGCCGCCGAGCAGGAAAATGCTCATGGCGGTGGCGCGGCGCTGGGGCGGAAACCAGGCAGCGAGCAGGGCGAGCCCCGGCGCGAAGAGCAATGCGCGAAAGGCGCCGGCAATGGCCAGAACCGCCAGCGCGAGCCAGTACGCCTGGACCAGGCCGAACGCGAAGGCGAGCGCCGACCACGCGAAGAGGCCGATGCAGTACAACCGCCGCGGCCCGTGGCGGTCGGCGAGATAGCCGGCCGGGATCTGCACGAGTGCGTAGCACAGCGTGCCCGCAGCCGAGAGCATCCCGGCCTGGGTGAAGCTGATCGCGAGATCTGCGCGGATCAGCGGCAGCAGCAGCGGAATCGCGGCGAAGGTCAGGAAGTGCGCGACCTGGCACAGGAATACGAGCGCGACGGTGTTGATGCCGTCGCGGCTCATGGTGTGCGTGGCCGGCATTCAGACCCTCAGCGGCGTGGATCGGGGACGGCGCCCAGCGTTATCCGTAGGCAATGCAGTTCTCGCATACGGTCCCGCGCACGTCCTTCTTCAGATGCGCGGCGCGCAGGGCGACAAACCCCGGCGCATTCCACGCCTCCATGAAGGACATCTTGTTGAGATCGCCCATCGTCCAGTTCGCGGTGGCGTCGAAGCAGCAGGCGGAAAGCTTGCCTTCGGCGGTCACGTGGCCCTCGGTGAAGGCGGACCAGCAGGGCAGGGGTTCGCGCAACTGTCCGAGCCGGCCCTGGTTGCCGGCCGTGGGCCGGTAGCCGAGTTCGCCCTCGCGCTGGGTGGCGAAGGAGCCCATGGAGTACAGCGGCAGCCAGTAGTGCTGGTCCACGTACGGGCGCACCCGGTCGTTCAGCAGCCGCTCCATCTTCTCGAACTGCTCACCGTCGTACTTGATCGAGGAGGCGTAGAGTCCCGTTGCGTAGCCGCCGGCCTTGCGCACGTCCCAGGCGGACCGGATGTTGTCGAGCGCCCGGTGGAAGAGCTTGGGCGCAACCCCCATGATTTTCTCGAACTGCTGCTCGTCGGCCGCGTTGACCGACCACTTGAGCGAATCCAGCCCCGCTTTCATGCATTCCTCCACCGCCTCGGGGAAGGACATGGACGCGTTCGAGGTGAGGAACACGTACGGCATGGCGAGTTCCTGCTTGAGGTAGTGGATGCAGTCGACCAGCAGCCGCGGGTTCATGAACGACTCGCCCAAGTAGAAGCAACCAACCTCCTCGACGCCCGCGTCGCGCATCTCGCGGGTGATGCGCTTGAAGAGGGCAAAGTCCATATCCCACTTGGGTTGCACTTCGCGGGTGCGCAACGCGCAGAAGCCGCAGCGGTAGTTGCAGCGTGGCGAGATCTCGATCTTGACGCTGCGCGGTGCGGGCAGCGTCGCGTGCAGGTATTCAGGGGGAATTTTGGTGACGTTGTCGATGCGGTCGGTGATCGTGGCGGACATGACACGGGCCTTTCACTCTCTGTTGCGTTGAGCGCGCGGAAACTCCGGACAGCGTAGGGGAGGGGCCGCGTGCGCCGTTTGATCCTGGTCAAACAACACCGCAACCGTGGGCGGCCAGTGCGGCCACGACCGCGGCAGGGTTGGTGGCGTCCACGCGCACCTCGTGCGTCTGTTCGTCCGGGCCGAGGGGCTCCGCGGCTGCCTGCTGGCGGTCCATGATCGCGGCGTCGGCTTCCGACGGGTCCTGTCCCGCCTGCGCGCGCTGCGCGATGCGCACGCGGAGTAGCGGGGCGGGCGCCGCGGTGTGCAGGATGGCGAAGGGGACGGCCCGCTCGCACGCAAGGTGGGCGAAACGCAAACGATACTCACGCCGCAGGAAGGTGGCATCGGCGACCACGGGAAATCCGGCTTCGAGCGCCAGGCGCGCCATTTCGGCGAGGCACTGGTAGGTGGCATCGGTTGCTGCCGGCGTGTAGAGGCCGGCCCCGGGACCGGACCGGCTGCGCGCGCCCGGCGCGAATCCGTGCAGTTGCTTGCGGATGACGTCCGAGCGCAGACGGAGCGCACCGGTGGCCGTGGCCGCCGCCAGCGCCGCGGTGCTCTTGCCGCTGCCGGCCAGGCCGTGCGTGATCGCGAGCCAGGGCCGCCGCGGCTGGCACACCGCTTGCGCGGTGCCGAGGTAGCGCGCGACCCAGGCATCGGCGGCGGCCGGATGATGGTGTTCGGCCGCGCCCAGCGCGGCGATCTTCGCGCGCACGAGCGCGCGATAGGCGAGGTAGAAGTCGAGGACTTCGAGCAGCCCGTAATCCGCGGTGTGTTCGAGGTAGCGGTTGAGCAGCCGGTTGGCGAGCGGCGCTGCCCCATACGCTGCCAGGTCCATCATCGTGAACGCGAGTTCGCTGGCCACGTCGATCCAGCGCAGGGCGGGGTTGAACTCGATACAGTCGAAGGCGAGCGGCGCGCCGTCGACCCACGCGAGGTTCGCGAGGTGCAGGTCGCCGTGGCATTCGCGGACGTGTCCGCCGTGCCGCCGCCGGTCGAACGCGGCGGCCAGTCGGTCCGCGGCAGCGTCGCTCCATGCCCGCAGCGATTCGACGCGGGCCGCGAGCGCCGTGCCGCGCACGAGCGGCCGCAGCGCGGCGAAGTTGTCGCGGGCATCGGCGGTAATCCGCGCGGCGCTGGCATACGGGCTGCTGGCGGGGGCGGGTGGCAGCCCGCCGTGAAAGGAGGCGAGCAGATCCGCGACCGCATCAATGTGGGCGGTTTCCAGCGCGCCGGTTTCGGCCATGCTGCTCAGCAGTGCGGACTGGGGAAACTCGCGCATCCGCACAGCCCACTCGATGGGCATGCCGCTGCCGCCGATGCGGGGCGCGTCCACGCTGCCGATGATCGGGACCGCGTCAAGGTAGATCTGTGGCGCGAGCCGCCGGTTGAGGCGCACTTCGTCGGCGCAGGCCTCGCGCCGCTGCGCGAGCGTCGTGAAATCTAGAAAGCCGAGATCCAGCGGCTTCTTGAGCTTGTAGGCGTAATCGCCGGTCAGGAACACCCGCGAGATGTGGGTCTCGATCACCCGCACGGTACCCACCGGATGCGGGTAGCACTGGGGCTGGATCAGTGCGGCGGCGAGCGCCCGCTGGGTGTGGCCATCATCCACGCCGGGAAAAACGCCACGGCCAGCGCGTGCCGGCCATGGCGCTTTCGGTGAACGGATTACTTGGCGGGAGCCGTGGCGGGGCCTTTGCCAGCGCCCGGTCCATAGCCAGGTCCCTTGCCTTCGCCCGCCCCATAGCCCGGACCTTTGCCGCCAGCACCGGGCCCATAACCGGGACCCTTGCCTTCCGCACCAGGCCCGGTGCCGGGACCTTTTCCAGCGCCCGGTCCCTTACCTTCGCCCGGCCCATAGCCCGGACCTTTGCCGCCAGCGCCGGGTCCATAACCGGGACCTTTGCCTTCCGCACCAGGCCCGGTGCCGGGACCTTTTCCAGCGCCCGGTCCCTTGCCTTCGCCCGGCCCATAGCCCGGACCTTTGCCCATGCCCTTGCCGTCCCCGGGACCTTTACCCGCGCCCGGCCCATAGCCCGGACCTTTGCTGTCGGCGTCTGCAGCCAGCGTCGCGCCGGCAGGGATGGCCAGCGCACAGGCGACGGCGGTGACGATCATCAACTTTCGTGCGTTCATATTCGCTCCTTGTAGTGTTGAAGGCAGGGGCACGTATCGACAGTGCCGGTACGCAGTCTGCGCGTCGCGCACGCTGACAGGTTTGCGTTAGATCAAGGCCTGCGCGAACCCGGCGAGCCAGATGGCGGCGGACGCCCCTATTTTTTCCCCAGTGCGGTGAAGTCGCCGAACGAGATATAGAGCGCTGCGTATGGCGCGCGGATACCCTGTGCGGCTTTCGCGATCGCCGCCTTGTCCCCGGAGGCGATGGCCTGCTTCAGCGCATCGAGGGCACGGCTCTCGCCGGCGAGCAGCTTGTTCAGTTCCTCGCGCTGCTCGCTGGTCAGCCTGAAGGCGGGGTCGGCCTGTCCGGCCTTCACCCTGGACCAGAGCTTTTCGGCCTTGGGGAAGGTAGCCTTGATCTTCGCGAGATCGGCGTCGGTCAGCGTGTCTGCCGTCTTGCCCTTGGCGGCCAGGAACATCTCCTCCATGGGTTCGTGAAAGCGGGTGATGTCGTCGAGGTAGTAGGGCATCCGGCTGCGCTCACGCATGGCGAGGAAGGTGAGACGGACGCCCTCGAGTTCCTCATGTGCCTTGATCAGGTCCTTCCCGCTGTCGACGATGCGGTTGGCGGCGGCGATCAGTCCGTCGATCTTTTCCATATCGGCTTTCCACTGCCGGTCGCCGCCCTTCGCCGTCAGGTGCTTCTGCTTGAAGCTCGCCCACTGCCGGTTGAGCGCTTCCATGGCGCGCCGGGCTTCGTCCGGCTGAGGGTTGCGATTGGTGATCGCCAGCGCCGGGATGTAGGCGCGATCGAGGGCGATCATGTCCTCTTTCAGCCCGCCGGCGCGTGTGGCAGCGGGTTTGGCACTGCCGTCCGCGGCCTGCAGGTATCCGGCGGGGGCCGCCAGTGCGCAGGCCAGCGCGGCCAGGATCAGTGTGATACGGGGGGTCTTCATTTGGGGGGTCTTCATTTCCGCTCCTTGGTCAAGGCGGCGCAACCCGGTGCGCCATGGGCAAAGCCTATGCCCGACGAACGGCAGGGCGATTGCGCTGGATCAAACCCAGGCGGGAACGTACAAACAAAACGGCCGGCATTGCGCCGGCCGTCAGGTCCTGCGGGTGCGGGTGTGTTCAGACCATTTCGAGCGCCAGCGCAATGCCCTGGCCGCCGCCGATACACAGCGTGACCACGCCCCGTTTCAGCTTGTCGCGCTGCATGGAGTGCAGGAGCCGCGTGGTGAGGATGGCGCCGGACGCGCCGATCGGGTGGCCGTGCGCGATGGCGCCGCCTTCCACGTTGACGATGTCTTCCGGCAGGCCGAGTTCGCGCATGCACGCGACCGCAATCGCGGCGAAGGCTTCATTGATCTCGACGCGATCCACGTCGGAGACTTTCCAGCCGGCCCTTTCCAGCGCCTGGCGCACGGCGGGCACCGGGCCGATGCCGAACATGCCGGGTTCCACACCCGCCACGCCGTAGGCTACGACGCGCGCCAGCGGCTTGAGGCCGTTTTTGGCGGCCCAGTCGGCGTCCGCGACGATCATGGCCGCACCCGCGCTGTTCAGCCCCGGCGCGTTGCCGGCGGTGATGGTGCCGTCTTTGCGGAAGGCCGGCTTCAGCTTCGCCAGCGATTCGGCGGAGGTTTCCGGACGGTTGTGCTCGTCCTTCTTGAAGATCTCGGGGCCCTTGCGGCCGGGAATCTCGAGCGCAACGATTTCGGCGTCGAATTTGCCGGCGGCCTGCGCGGCGGAGAAGCGCTGCTGCGAGCGCAACGCCCAGCCGTCCTGCGCTTCGCGGCTGACGTTGTTCTTGGCGACGAGGTCCTCGGTGTGCCAGCCGGCATGTTTGTCCGAGAAGGCGTCGTTCAGGCCGTCGCGCAGCATCGAGTCGTACAACTGCGCGTCGCCCATGCGGTTGCCCCAGCGCCCGCTCATCATGAGGTAGGGCGCCTGGTCCATGTTTTCCATGCCGCCGGCGATCGTGCACTCGACCTGGCCGGCCATGATTTCCAGCGCGGCGCTGGCGATCGCCTGCGCGCCGGAACCGCACACGCGGTTGATGGTGAGCGCGGGCACCGCGACCGGCAACCCGGCGGCGATACCGGCCTGGCGCGCCGGATTCATCTTGGCGCCGGCTTGCACAACCTGCCCCATGATGAGGCTCTGTACGGTCGCGCCGTCGAGGCCGGAACGCTTGAGGGTTTCCTTGATGGCGAGGGCGCCGAGGTCGGTGGCGGGCGTGCCCTTGAGGGTGCCGTTGTAGGTGCCGATCGCGGTGCGAACGGGGTTGCAGATCACGGCCTGTTTCATGG
>CAZXNF010000036.1:13138-13413 GCA_964641785.1 uncultured Streptomycetaceae bacterium
CCTTTTTCGCGAATGTCCGGGGTCGCGGCCGGGGATGTCCGGGCGGGTGCGACGGGAGGCGGATTGTCGCACAAGGCGCCCGTGGCAGCCGCCTCCCGCGTTCCGGCCCCTACGCTCGTTTTGACCTATATCAATCGGCCGCGGGCCGGCGGTCATTACCATCGCGGCAGACTTATCCGGGGAACCCGATGGACAATCAATCCACCTATAACTACTCGGTCGTCCGCCAGTTCACGGTGATGACCGTGGTCTGGGGCATCGTCGGCATGCTGGTC
>CAZXNF010000037.1:0-13353 GCA_964641785.1 uncultured Streptomycetaceae bacterium
GACCTACACGCTGCGCGCCGCGCGTCGTGGCGACACCACCGACGGTCTGCTGACGGTGACGGTCGCGGGCGAGCCGCTGGCCAAGCGTGCGCCCGAGAAGAACGAAAACCCCGAACAGGCGAAGAAGCGCGACGAACAGTTTGAGGCGGACCGCAAGCGGCTCCTCGACCGGCTGGCCTACGATCGCCTGCTGGCGGATCGCGTCTTCGTCGTCTCGGCGCAGACCGCCGCGCCCATCATCCTGCGCACGCGCGCCGACTTCCTGGCGAAACCGCCCCCGCCGCCCGCGCCGGGCGCGAAGAAGTAAACTCCGGCCATGAAGTTCAAGGTCGCTCCCAAGTCCCCGGTGTTTCCGCAGGCCACGCGCTGGTCGATGGAGAAGCGCAAGGGCGGCTACGAGTCCGACATCACCGCGATGGTGCGGAACATGCTGAAGGACGAAACCATCCTCGAAGACCAGCGCTTCGCGTGGGACCGCTGGCGCAACGACGAGCGGCTGGCCGGCAAGGAATAGCCCCGGTCGGGTTTAGCGGCCGGCTCCGGGCGCCTTCAGCACCTCAACGGCCACCGCCACCGACGTTTGCTCGTCCGAGAAGCTTACGTCCCCCTCCTGCACCAGGCACTGCAGCCGCATGTTCTTCTGCGCGAGTTCGGCCAGCGCCTGCGTGGTGGCCGTCGGCAGTTTGAACACCGTCAGCGAGGCGATCGCTCCCAGATCGGCGCCGCTTTGCGCCCACCAGCGGTCCGCGCCGCGGCCGTAGGCGTAGATCGCGACTTCTGCCGCGCGTCCTGCAGCCCGGCGCACCTGTTTCACCTCCGGCAGGCCCACGTCTATCCACTGCTGGATCACGCCGGTGAGGTCCTTGCGCCACAGCGCGGGTTCGTCCGCGCTGCTCAGGCCGTTGCCGAAGGCGAGCGCCGGATCGGCATGCAGGGCGAAGGCCAGCAGGCGCACCATCATCCGCTCGTCGGTCTCGGACGGGTGCCGTGCGAGCGTCAGCGCGTGGGTCTCGTAGTAGTGGCGGTCGAGATCGCTGACCTGCAACTCGGCCTTGAAGATGGTGGCGTTGAGCGCCATCGTGGCTGACGGTCAGCGCGCCACGAACTGGCAGGTCGTTTCCAGGATGCGCTCGTTCGCGGCGCCGCGGATTTCGCTGTGCACCAGGGCGAAGCTGCGCCCCTCGTGGAGCACGCGGGCGCGCACGTGCAGGCGCTGCCCGCGGCCGGGGCTGACGAACCACGTGCTGCAGTTGGACAGGCGAAAGCGCGGCGGCACCGCGGCCGTTGCCGTGCGCGCGGCGAGTCCGACGAGGACGCCGCCCTGAACATGCCCGACGCGGTTGCCAAGGTGCGGCGACACCTCGACTGCCAGCGCCGCGCCGTCCTGCACCGCGTGCGGAAGGCCGGCCCAGAAGTGGTCGATGAAGGGCGCCGCCGGCGTAGCGGCGGCCAGCGCTTCATCGCAGCGCGTCAGCACTTGTCGCTCGTGCGCTTCCAGTTCTGCTTCCCTGAGCGGGCGCAGGCGCTCACGCTGCGCTTGCTGCCACGGCAGCGGCGCGAGCTTCACGCCAGGGGGCGGCGGCAGCAGCACGAAGGCGCCGGCAGCAAAGGCGGCGATTTCTCCATCCGTGGTCACGACGGCATGCGACAGCGATTCCCGCACGTGCTCGCCGCGCGCGTGACCCATGAAGCGCGAGCGACACGCCAGATGCCCCGTCAGCGGCACGCCGGTGAACTGCATGGCGAGGCTGACCGTGGCCATGCGCGCGCCGAGTTCGGCGCCGGTGCGCGAGGTGGTGGCGAGCGCCGTGTCCACCAGGATGGCCAGCGCGGGCAGGTTGATGCTGCCGACCGCGTCGCGGCACCAGTCGCCGTCGCTGAAACTCAGCGTCGCCCGCTCGGTGCCCTTTAGAACGCCGCGCCAGCGCAGACCCATGAGGTAGCCGGGAAAGTGCAGGCCGGCGATGCGGCTGCCGGCCAGCGCCGTGAGTACGCGTTTACGCAGCGCGGAGGAGGGGACGGCGGCGCGGGTCATCGCCGGATTGTACGGGGAAGGGACTGTCCGATGCGCGCCGTCAGCAGTGAGAGCTTCGTCGACAGTAGCGCGCCAGCCGCCGCGCACGCGATTCCGCCGATCAGCACCGTGTTGCCCGCGCCGATCGCGTCCGCGGTTGCACCGGCGGCGAGCGCGCCGAAGGGCATCACGCCGACGAAGGCCGCAGTGTACAGGCTCATCACCCGCCCGCGCTTGTCATCATCCACCAGCGCCTGCACCAGCATGTTGACGGACACCGAGACGGTCAGGATGGAGAAGCCCACGATGCTCATCAGGGGCAGCGCGAACCACAGGCTGCGCGCGAACGACAGGCCGATGAGCGCGGTGCCGGCCGCGATCGCGGCGAGCGTGATGGCGGTCGGCAGTCGCGCCGCCGCCGGCCGCCACGTGAGCGCGAGCGTGCCGGCGAGTGCGCCAAAGCCCGCGGCCGAGACCAGAAAGCCCACCGTCTCGCCGCCGCCGCCGAAGCGTTCGTGCACCAGCGCCGGCGCCAGCATGCCGTAGGGCGTGGCAACCAGCGCCACGCACGCGAGGATGCCGAGCAGCACGCGGATCGGCTTGTGCCGCCACGCGTAGAGGATGCCCTCGCGCAGGCCGGCGAGCGCGGGCGGCGGGTCTGCTGCCAGCACGCTATGACGCGGCCGGATGAAGGCGAAGGAGCCCAGCAGGAAGACGTAGGTCGAGGCGTAGATCGCAAAGCACCACGCCTCGTCGATGCGCCCGATCAGCAGGCCGGCGGCGGCCGGGCCGATCAGCCGGCCGCAGTTCATGGTCAGCGACATCACGGCGACCGCATTCGGCAGGTCGCTGCGGTCGTTCATCAGTTCCGTCAGGTAGGCGTGGCGCACCGGCAGCTCGATCGCGATGAAGATGCCGAGGGCGAACTGCAGCGCGATGATCGTCGTCGGCGTCAGCCAGCCGAGAAAGGCGAACGCGGTCAGCGTAATGGCGTGCAGCGCCTCCAGCCACTGCGAGAGTAGCATCAGGCGGTGGCGGTTGAAGCGGTCCGCCCACAAGCCGACCAGCGGCGCGAACACCAGCACGGGCAGATTGGACGCGAAGGCCATGACGCCCAGCAGCGTGGACGAACCCGTCGTGCGGTAGAGGAACCACTGCAGCGCGATGATCTGCACCCAGTAGCCGACGATGGCAAACGCCTGCCCGCCGATGAACAGGGAAAAGTTGCGGTGGCGCAGCGCGCGCAGGGCTTGCAAGCGGGAGCACTCTCGTTGATGCCCGGCGCAGCCGTGCACCGGGGGCGCCGAGTATACGCCCGCCCCTAGAGCCTGCTATGGGCCTAAACGTATGCGGCGAACGCGGGAATAGGGGTCCAGTGCCAGGAGCCGATCGCGCCGCAGTGCCAGTCACTGCAAGCAGTGAGGCGACAACGCAATGGACCTCTAGTGCCGCGTTCCCTTCGGGTTGAGCCAAAAGGGCCCGTCTGCGTCGTTGCTCCTCGGAATGAGGGTCACTGCGGCCTCGTCGCGCCTAGCAGCCGAGCCCTTTTGGCTCAACGCCGCGCACGTTTAGGTCCATAACAGGCTCTTGTGGTTCCGCGGCGGGCCGGGGGCCGTCTGCTATATTCGAAAGGCGGTGTCGCGCACAGTCCCGCCAGTCCTCAGTCCTCAGTCCTCAGTTCTCAGTCCTTTTCTCTGCCCGTCCACAATGTCCGTCTATACCGTCTACCTGATTGCCCTCTGCAACATGGGCAGCCTGCGCGCGAGCAAGGTGCTGGTGACGCTGTACGCGCTGCAGCTCGGTGCGGGCCCGGCGCTGGCCGGCATCCTGATCGCGGCCTATGCCCTGAGTCCCATGCTGCTGGCGCTATACGCGGGGCGGCTCGCCGACCGCATCGGCGTGCGGCTGCCGATGCTGATCGGCTCCATCGGCAGCGCGGCGGGGCTGGCGATCCCGGTGTTTTTTCCGAGCGTGCCGGCGCTGTTCGTGTCGGCCTTCGTGATCGGCACCTCGTATATCTTCTATCACGTCGCCGTGCAGCAACTGGTGGGCATGCTGTCCACGCCGGAAAACCGCACCCGCAACTTCAGCGAGTACAGCCTGGTGCTCGCGGTGGGCAGCCTTGTTGGCCCGCTCGGGGCCGGCATCGGCATCGATCAGATCGGCCACGGCTGGACCTATGCGCTGTTTGCGGTCTTTCCGCTGATTGCGAGCGTGATGGTGCTGGGCACGCCGGCGCTGCGCGGCATGCGCGGGGAAAGCGGGGGCGAGGCGGTCAAGCGCCTGCGCGATCTCGTGACCAATCCGGCGATCCGCCGCGTGCTAATCGTCAGCGGCATCGCGCTCGCCGGCAACGATCTCTTCCTGTTCTACCTGCCGGTCTACGGCAGCCGGATCGGCCTTTCCGCCACGCAGATCGGCCTCGTGCTCGCGGCGTTCGCCGCCGCGGCCTTCGTGGTGCGCACGGTGATTCCGGCGCTCTCCCGGCGCCGCGGCGAGGCGGGGCTGCTGACCCTGTGCCTGATGATCGGCGGCGTGACCTACCTGCTGTTTCCGTTGTTCACGAACCCCTGGGCCCTCGCCGCGGTGGCCTTCGCGCTGGGCCTCACCATGGGCGTGGGTCAGCCGGTCTCCATCATGCTGACCTACTCGCGCGCGCCGGAAGGGCGCACCGGCGAGGTGCTCGGGTTGCGGCTCTTCGTGATGCACTTCACCCAGCTGACGGTGCCGGTCGCGTTCGGCGCCATGGGCGCCTTCATCGGCGTCGGACCGGTGTTCTGGGCGATTGCCGCACTGCTGGTCGGCGGCGGGTGGCTGAACCGCGGCGCGCGGGAAAAACCGCCCTAAGCTAGACGGTGCTTGAAGTAGGCGATGGTTTCGCGCAGCCCGTCCTCCAGCGACGTGGAGGGCTGCCATTGCAGCTTTTCCCGCGCGAGGCCGATGTGGGGCTGGCGCTGGCGCGGATCGTCCTGCGGCAGCGGGCGGAACGCGAGTTTTGACTTCGACCCGGTCAGCGCGAGGATCTGTTCGGCCAGCGCGCGCATCGAGATTTCAATCGGATTGCCGAGGTTGACCGGACCGGTGAAATCCGGCGCGCTTGCCATCAGGCTGACGAGGCCGCGGATCAGGTCGTCGACGTAGCAGAACGACCGGGTCTGGTTGCCGTCGCCGTAGAGCGTGATGTCCTCGCCGCGCAGCGCCTGCACGATGAAGTTGCTCACCACGCGGCCGTCATTGGGGTGCATGCGCGGCCCGTAGGTATTGAAGATGCGCGCGACCTTGATCGCCAGCTGGTGCTGGCGGTGGTAGTCGAAGAACAGCGTCTCGGCGCAGCGCTTGCCCTCGTCGTAGCAGCTGCGTGGCCCGATCGGATTGACGCGGCCCCAGTACTCCTCAGTCTGCGGGTGCACTTCCGGGTCGCCATACACTTCGGAGGTGGACGCCTGCAGGATGCGCGCTCCCAGGCGTTTGGCGAGGCCGAGCATGTTGATCGCCCCGTGCACCGAGGTCTTGGTGGTCTGCACGGGGTCGAACTGGTAATGGATGGGCGAGGCCGGGCAGGCCAGGTTGTAGATCTCGTCCACCTCGACGTAGAGCGGGAAGGTCACGTCGTGGCGCAGCACCTCGAAGCGGGGTTTGCCCGACAGGTGCTCGATGTTGTCCTTGCTGCCGGTGAAGTAATTGTCGACGCACAGCACGTCGCGGCCCGCGGCCAGCAAGGCGTCGCACAGGTGCGAGCCAAGAAATCCCGCGCCTCCCGTCACCAGCACTTTGTTCAAGCGATTTGTACTCCCTGCGATGGCTGGGAATTGTAGGCCAAGGCCCCCGGCGTGGCTATGCGAAGCCCGGTGGCTCGCGCATAATCCCGCACCACAATCACCCATCACGCCGCGCAGCGGCGAGGATCCGCAATGAAAATCGCCGTCATCGACGACTACCAGAACGCCTTCAAAACGCTCGCCGCCGCCACCCGCTTGAAGGAACACGAGGTCGTGACCTTCCAGGACTCACTCAAGGACACCGCGAGACTCGCCGAGCGCTTGAAGGATTTCGATGTGCTGGTGCTGACCCAGCAGCGCACGCCCTTCCCACGCGCGCTGGCCGAGAAGCTGCCCAAGCTGAAACTGATCAGCCAGACCGGCCGCAACACCAATCACGTGGACGTCGAGGCCTGCACCGAACTCGGCATCGTGGTGTCCGCCGCCGGCGCCGGCCTGCCCAGCCCAACGGCGGAACTCACTTGGGCGCTCATCCTTGCCAGCCTGCGCAGTATTCCGCAGGAAGTGCAGAAGTTGAAGGAAGGCGCGTGGCAGACCACGGTCGGCACCGGCCTGCACGGCAAGACGCTCGGCGTGTACGCCTACGGCCGCATCGGCAGCATCGTCGCCGAGGTCGGTCGCGCGTTCGGCATGCAGGTGGTCTGCTGGGGCCGCGAAGGCTCGCTGGCGAAGGCGAAAGAGGCAGGCTTCGAGGTGGCGGCCTCGCGCGAGGCTTTCTTCGCGGACGCGGACATCGTGTCCCTGCATATCCCGCTCAACCAGGAGACGCGTGGCATCGTCAAGCGCGCGGACCTCGACCGCATGAAGCCGACGGCGCTGATCGTGAACACCAGCCGCGCGCCACTGATCGAGGCGGGCGCGCTGGAAGCGGCGCTCAAGGCCGGCCGTCCCGGTTTCGGGGCGATCGACGTGTACGAAGAGGAGCCGGTGCTCGGCGGCAACCACCCGCTGCTCAAAATGGCAAACGTGTTGTGCACGCCGCACCTGGGCTACGTCGAGCGCGCCACCTACGAGAGTTACTTCGGCTCCGCCGCGGACAACATCCTTGGTTTTGCCGCCGGCAAACCGGTCAACGTGATGAACCCGGAGGCGGTCGGCAAGCGGAAGTAACCGGTTCCGACCAGTCGGCGCAAAAAAAACGCGGCCCCTGGGCCGCGTTTTTCATGGGACACGCCGCCACATGCGTCAGCGCAGCATGTTGTCGATGGCGCGGAAGTGCTGGCGCGCGTAGGCGAGCAGCTGGCCATCGGTCGGATGATCGACGGTTTCCACCGCAACGACCTTCTTCGACAGGTCGTGCGCGTGTTGCCCCAGGTATTTCACGAATTCGGTCTTGGCATTGGCCGGGCCGACCACCAGGATTTCCTGCGCGCCCGCCAGCGCTTCGATGATCTTGCCGAAGAATGCCGGATCCTCCGCGGCGTGGCCGGAACCCAACGAACCGCGCTTGTGGTGCAGGTGCTTGTGCGCTTTTCCGTGAATCAACTTCTTTTCGACATCCTCGCGCGTGAAGTGCTGCACGTGGGCTTCCGCGTGATCGAGCCAGACGACGGCATGGTAATGGGACATGGACGCTTCCTCCGCAAGGGAATGTGCCCAGAATAGGCCGTTGCCGCTGGCGGTCTTTGCGTTAGGTCAAACTTTCGGCGCGGACCGGCGGATGCCCATGAAAAAAGCGGCCCGCAGGCCGCTTTTTCCGGGCGCCTGCGCGCTCAGTGCAGGTGCCGGCGGTTGCGCGGCGCGGGCGACGTGCCCGCGGCCGACGGTTCTTCGGTCGTGTTGCTGCCGCGCTTTTCCCAGTCGCGCTGGAAGAGGTCGTTGACCAGCGACAGCACCTGGTCGACTTCGTCGCGGCCAAGGTAGCGCGACAGCGCCGCGTCCACGTCCTCGTTCGCGCACTGGCGGCGGACTTCCTGGATCGCGTCGGCGGTGGGGCCGACGAACATCAGGCCGAGGTCGTCCTCGCCGTTCTCGTGGTACCAGGTGACCTCGATCTCGGAGGCGTACTCGGTCATGGGGCCAAGGGCGTCCAGCGATTCGGAGAGGCGCGCGCCGAAGCTGCGGCCGATCTCGCCGGTCCAGCACAGCTCGAGCGTGCGCTCGCGCGGGTCCCAGGCCACGCCGGGCTCCTGCTGCTCGATGCTCTTCAGCTCGGTGATGTGCTTGAGCTCGCAGTAATCGAGCCAGGGCTTCAACGCCTCTTCGATGTGGACGATTTCCACACCCTTGGCCAGAAAGAGGGTGCCGTGGACATGCACTTCCTTGCGGCGCTGCGGGGTTGTCATGTCACTGTTCCGGGGAGGGGCATGGTAGGCGCAGGGGACGCGGTGAAGAATGCGGCCCTGCCGTGAGGGCGCGATTATAGCCGACGCGGCACTAACCCAATAATCCCAGCGCGCCCAGCGTGTCCTGCATCGCGGTGCGTTCCTCTCCCAGATACTCCGCCAGCGCGGCGCCGTCGAGATAGAAGGGTGCCCAGCAATGCGTCGCCAGCGCCGCCCGCCACGCCGCGCTGGCCGTAGCCCAGGCGCCGACCCTGTTCCAGAACGCGACCTGGTCCGGCGTCAGGCCGCGTGGTCCGGACAGGCCGCGCCAGGCGCCCGTGACGCAGGGCACGTCCTGTTCTTCCCACGTCGCCACGCCCGTATACGGGCCCGCCAGCCGCGCTGGGGCGGACACGGCAAGCACGCGCACGTTCCCCGCTGCCATTTCCTTGAGCGGGCTGGCCGCGGTGACCACGGCGATGTCAGCGTGACCGGCCACGACGTCGGCGACGGCATCGAGCGCGGAATCGAACACCCTGATGGTGAGGCCCCGCGCATCAGCGCCCGCGTGCTGCGCCACTTGCGCGAGCGCGATGTGGTTGGGGTTGCCGAGCGACGTGGAGAGCGCGATGCGAAGGCGCTGCGCGTTCACGCGCAGCGCCTGCAGCAGATCGGCGCCGTTCTTGAGCGGGCTGTCCGTGCGCGCCGCGAACGCGATGTATTCATTGCACAGGATCGCGATCGGCGTGTAGTCGTCGTGGTCGAACGCGGTGAGCCCGGTCAGGCGGTCGGTGGTGAGGTTGGGCGAACTGATGGACAGCACGTGCGGATCGCCCGCGCGCGTATCGAGATGCGGCCACGGCTTGCGCCCGCCATCGCCGGGCATGTTGACGAGCCGCATGGGCACGTCGAGCAGGTGCTCTGCTTCAAGCGCGGCGATGAAGGCGCGCGCGGTGCGGTCGAGCCCGCCTCCCGTGGCGGTGCCGGCGATGATCTCGACCTCGCGTTCCGGGCGCCACCCGGCTGCGGCGGTCATCAGGCGTCGCGGAACAGGCGGCCGGCGCCGGGGATCGCGCGCTTGTCGCCCAGCGCGCGCAGCATGCCCCACATCAGCGCCTGGTTGCTCGCGACGACGGGTTTGCCGGTGGCCTTTTCCACCGGCTCGATGCTTTCCAGCGTGCGCAGGTTGGAGCAGCTGATGAAGATGGCGTCCGTTTCCGGGCGGTGCACTTCCTGCGCCAGCGCCGCCACGCGCGCGGGCGTGACCTCCGCATGCGCCTCGGTGCCGAAGCCCTGGATGGCCAGCACTTCAAAGCCCGCTGCCTCCAGGTCCTGCTTCACGCGCTCGTTCAGCCAGGGCTTGTAGGCGCTGGCTACGCTGATGCGCCGGGCGCCGAGCGCGCGCAGCGCGTCCGCGATGACTGCGGCCGAGGACACGCAGGGGATGCCCGTCTCCGCCGCGATCGCCGTGGCCATGGCGCGGTCGTCGCGCTGGCCCTTGAGGAAGCCACCCGCGGTGCAGCCGTAGCCGATCACGCTCACCTTGGCATGGGCCAGCAGCGCCGCGGCAGCCGGCGCCTGGGTGCTGAGCGAGAGCAGGGCCTCCTCGGTATCGGCCGTGTGCGAAATGCGCTGGGCGTGGACCGACATGCCGTCGCCGGCCAGGCGCTGCACTTCATATTCCATGACCGTGTTCCAGGAGGGCACGATCAGGCCCAGCTTGCGTTCCCATGCGTCCACTGTGAAGGCTCCGGAGCCGTGCGGTAAGATCGCGTGAGCATAACAAAGAAGAGCCTTGCATCCCTCTCCCTCCGGGAGAGGGACCGAGGGTGAGGGCGCGCAGTGACGTACCTCTCAACAACTCAAGGAGGAGCGACATGAAGAATCAGGGCAAATGGTATTGGGGCATGGTGGCCGTTTTGGCCGTGGCCGCCGTCCCGCAGGCGCTCGCGCAGGCGTATCCGTCCAAACCCATCCGCATCATCGTGCCTTTCCCAGCAGGCGGCACCTCCGACATCCTGTCCCGTGCCGTCGGCCAAAAGATGACCGAGGAATGGAAGCAGCAGGTCATCATCGACAACCGGCCCGGCGCGGGCGCCAACATCGGCGCGGAGCAGGCGGCGCGGGCGGCGCCGGATGGCTACACGCTGTTCTGTATATCCACCATCCACACCATCAACCCGAGCCTCTACGCGAAGCTTGCCTACGACCCGGTGCGCGACTTCGCGCCGATCTCCCTCATCGCCGAAACCTCGCAGGTGCTGGCGGTGCACCCGTCGCTGCCGGTCAAGACGGTGAAGGAATTCATCGCCTATGCAAAGAAGCGCCCCGGCGAACTGAACTACAGTTCCGCCGGCAGCGGCAGCCAGCCGCACCTGACCGCCGAACTGTTCAAACTGCAGACGGGCATCGACATGGTCCACGTGCCGTACAAAGGCGCGCCGCCGGCGATGGTCGATCTGCTCGCGGGGCAGGTTGCGCTGACCTTCGCCACCGCGCCTTCCGCCGTGCCGCACGTGAAGTCCGGCAAGATCCGCGCGCTGGGCGTCAGCACCGCCAAGCGCATCACCGCGCTGCCCGAGGTGCCGACCATCGCCGAGGCCGGGGTCGCCGGCTTCGAAGCGAGCGGCTCCAACGGGCTCGTCGCGCCGACCGGCACCCCGCAGCCGATCATCGACCGCCTGCAGGCCGTGATCGTCAAGATCGTCAACGATCCGGCTACGAGCAAGTTCCTGAGCGAGCAAGGCGCCGACCCGCGCACCATGACGCCGGCGGAATACGGCGCCTACCTCAAGGCCGAGGTGGTGAAGTGGGCGAAGGTGGTGAAGGACTCCGGGGCGAAGGTCGATTGATCCGGTCTGGCGCGCACGACACGGATTGCGTCGTTGTCGGCGCGAGCTTTGCCGGCCTGGCCTGTGCGACGGCACTGGCGCGCGCGGGGATGCGCGTCACCGTGCTGGAGAAAAAAGCGAACGCCGGCGAGAAGCTGCACACGACCGGCATCCTCGTCAAAGACGCGATCGACCAGATTGCGCTGCTCGACGGCATGCCTGCGGCGCTGGTGCGCCGCATCGATGGTGTGCGGCTGTACGCGCCGAACATGACGCATGTCGATCTGTCCGCCCCCGGGTACTACTTTCTGGCCACGGACACGCCGGCGCTCATGCGCTGGCTGGCGGGGCGGGCAGAGGAGGCGGGCGCGCGGATCGCCTACCGGACGGCATTTACCGGGGCCGGGCGTATCCCCGGTGGTTTTGACCTTGGGGACCTAGGGACCACACGCTATCTCGTCGGCGCCGATGGGCCGAAGTCCAAAGTGGCTGAAGTGTTGAATCTGGGCCGCAACGAGAACTTTCTGGTGGGCATCGAGTACGAATATGCCGACGTGGAGATCGCGGCGCCCGACCGGCTGCACTGCTTCATCGACCGGCGCTTGGCGCCCGGTTACATCGGCTGGGTCGTCGCGGGCGTGGGCATCGTGCAGGTGGGGCTGGCGCGGCGGGCAGGCAGCGATGAAGCAACGGCCAACGCGGCGATGGCGGCTTTTCTGGACAAGATCGCGCCGGTATTTGACTTCAGGCACGCGCGCCGCGTTGCCGTCCGCGCCGGCATGATTCCGTGCGGCGGGCTGGTGTCGCCTTTAGCCGCGCGCCATGCGCTGCTGGTCGGGGACGCGGCGGGCATGGTGTCGCCGGTCACCGCCGGCGGTATTCATACGGCCCTGCGGCACGGGCTGGCGGCAGGACAGGCGATTGCCGATACCCTCAATGGCCGCGCCGAAGATCCCAGCTTGTCATTCGTGCGCTCGTATCCGACGTTCAGGGCGAAGCGTCTGCTGCGGTTCCTGTTCGATCGTTTCCAGAGTGATCTGGCTTTCAACCTGATGCTGGGGACGCGGCCAATGCGCTGGGCGGCAGGGATGATTTATTTTCATCGCAAGGGGGTTTTCGAGCTCGGAGCACAGGCCAAGCCCCGTTGACGCAGGCGAATACGCGCTGCCGCCTCTCCCCAAGCGGGGCGGTTCATGGCGAGTACGCCTGTTGCGCCTTATGCTTTGAGGCGATCAGATCGTGGATTTACCAATGCGATCACGAACGCTTCACCCACCGCCGCCATCAGTCTCAACCATCCATATATCTGCGTGAGAGCCGAGTTCCCTCTATCCGTAAGAAGTCGAGCAACCTCGCGCTTAGCGAATACATTACCCGATGAAGCTGCTTGAAGAAGAAGCGTACGGGCATTCTCCAAATTCTTTGGAATGACTACACACCCGGTCATCAGTTTTTTGCCAAGCCGACACATCGCTGGAGCGTAAGCTTGTGACGCAGAGGTGCGAAGGTACTTAATGCCTTCTTCAGTGCGACCTGTCTTTTCCAATAAACGCGCGCAATAGTAGCTGGCTTCTGCTGATCCGACGTCAGCGGCTTTTTTAAACCAATCTAAGGCGAGTGATGAATCTTGCTGCGTGCCTTTACCCTCAAGATTCATCATTCCTAAAAACACATAACAAGCAATATATCCTCTGCGTGCAAGTTCCGTATACGCCGCATAAGAGGTTTCAAATTGTTTCGAGTCATAAAGGCGGCGTGCATATCCGAAGAGTTCGGAATTAGAAATTGTCGAAAAATCTGAATTCGAAAAATTTCGCATGAGGAGAACTTGAGTAGTTCAAAACCATGGCGCTGTAGGGGAGCTTCCTGGCAGCGGCCAAGGTATTCCTCTCGACGGTGCAGGTAGGTTAGGTAAAGTCGGTGGCGATTGGTTAGCTGTTGGTCTGCAAATAGGCGCCATATCTGGAAACTTTGGAGGAGGTAAAGCATCGTCCGCGATTCCTCGTGCGACGCTAATGCTCATCTTAACTGCTTGCGGCAGCCGAAAGTAACGCATACCAATGGCTTCGGCAGCGACGATGGGCGGCGCAGCGACAGTGGCAAACATGATGGCGGAGTTTCCAACGTTCGACACATCCGTATTCCCATGGAATATCCAACCAACGAGTCCAAATGGATCGATACTGCTTATGGGATTGTTAGCAACGTATGAATAGGTGTTGACGCCGCCTCCAAGTCCGATCGGATCGCTCTGGATATACCTTCCACCTTGCGGATCGTAGTCTCTAAAGTAGTTATAAAACAGATTCGTCTCGGCGTCGTAATACGTCGCATGGGCGAGTGGCAGCAACGCGAACGTAATCAGCATGATCGATAGTGTTTTGCGCATGACTATCTCCCTCTTGTTTCCCTACCCATCGCGATGACTTCCTGACTGACGTAACCCAGCGCTTTCGCTTTCGCGG
>CAZXNF010000038.1:0-13294 GCA_964641785.1 uncultured Streptomycetaceae bacterium
CACCCGTCACACGCCCGCAGGATGCGGGCGATTTCTCCTCCTTCGTCGAGGCGCGACGGCGCGCGCGCGCCGAGTCCCAGTCACAGGTGGCGGCGGTCGCGCCGCCGGGCGCGCCCGCGGAGAGCGACGTCGCGCGCGCGAACCGCAATCTTGCCGCCAGCATCGCCTCGCAACAACCGAAGGACTTCGGCGACCCCAGCAAGAGCGGGGGCATCTTTGGCATCCAGCGCATGGGCCTCAACGACGCCGAGTTCGTGTTCTACGGCTGGAGCTTCGAGGCCAAGCGCAATCTCTCGCAACTGATCGAGGTCAAGCGCGGAAACAATCCGAACACGCAGATCGCCGTCGTGCGCAAAATGATCGAGATCATCCGCCAGTACGAGAAGAATGACTTCCAGTGGGAATCCAAGCGGCTGGGCCGCTGGGTCACGCTGTCCGCCGCGCAGCGCGACACCGCGGGGCTGGAATCCTTTCTGCTGAAGGAATTTTTCTAGCCGTCTATCGATATTTACTTTGCTTCGTCACACGCCGCACCCCCATCCCAGCCTTCCCCCTCAGAGAGGGGAAAGGGGTTGATTCCCTCCCCATTGCAGGGGGAGGGCCAGGGCGGGGGTGGCACGCAGCCTTGAGCGCGATCGTCACTCAGCTACACAAGTCTCAATAGTTAGCCCGCGCGTCGAGCGTCGACCAACGCTCGAACTTCACCGCGATCGTCTTTTCGATCTCCGCCGCGCGCAACCGGTCCGCCTTCAGCACGTCGGCGCCCTGCCGGTGATACGCCGGATCGGACATCCGTGCGGCCAGCGCCTGCTGCTCGCGCTCCAGCGTTTCCAGCTCCGCCGGCAATGCGGCAAGTTCGCGCTGTTCCTTGAATGACAGTTTCGGCTTCTTGACCACCGGCGCGGGCGGCGGCGGGGCGGCGGCCACCGGCACGGCTTCCGCCGCGCTGGCCTTCGGCCGCTGCGCGATCCAGTCGCTGTAGCCGCCCACGTATTCCTTCCAAACGCCCTCGCCCAGCGACGGCTCGGACACCAGCGTCTGCGTCACCACGTTGTCGAGGAAGCGCCGGTCGTGGCTCACCAGCAGCAGCGTGCCGGCGTATGACTGCAGCGTTTCCTCCAGCAGTTCCAGCGATTCGATGTCGAGGTCGTTGGTCGGTTCGTCCAGCACCAGCAGGTTCGCCGGCTGCGCGAACAGCCGCGCGAGCAGCAGGCGGTTGCGCTCGCCGCCGGACAGCATCTTCACCGGCGCCTGCGCCCGCTGCGGCGGAAACAGGAAATCAGCCAGATAGGACAGCACGTGCTTGCGTCCGCCCGCCGTTTCCACCCAGTCGCCGCCGGGGCTGATCGTTTCCGCCAGCGTGCGTTCCGGATCGAGCTGCGCCCGCATCTGGTCGAAATACGCGACCTGCAGCTTGGTGCCGAGCTGCACCGTGCCCGCGTCCGGTTCCAGTTGCCCGAGGATCAGTTTCAACAAGGTCGTCTTGCCCGCGCCGTTGGGGCCGATCAGCCCCAGCCGGTCGCCGCGCATGACCCGCAGCGTCAGATTGTTCACCAGCGTGCGGTCGCCGTAGCGCTTCGTCACGTCTTCGAGTTCCGCCACCAGCTTGCCCGAGCGCTCGCCCGCGTCCAGCCCGAGCTTCACGTCGCCAATGCGCTCGCGTCGCGCGCCGCGCTCCAGGCGCAGCGCCTCCAGCCGCCGTACCCGGCCTTCGTCACGCGTGCGGCGTGCCTGGACGCCCTTCCGGATCCACACCTCCTCCTGCGCCCAGAACTTGTCGAACTTGCGCCGGGCGACCTTTTCCGTCGCCAGTTCGTCGGCCTTGCGCGTTTCGTAGGTGGCGAAGTTGCCCGGATACGAGCTTAGCAGGCCGCGATCCAGCTCGATGATGCGGGTCGCCACCGCGTCGAGGAAGCTGCGGTCGTGGGTGATCACGATCGAGGATTTCTGCTTCTGCAGCAGTTCCTCGACCAGCGTGATGCCATCAAGGTCCAGATGGTTGGTCGGCTCATCCAGCAGCAGCAGGTCCGGCGCCATGGCAAACGCCAGCGCCAGCGCCGCGCGCTTGCGCTCGCCGCCGGAAGCCGACGCCGGCGAAGCCTCTTCGTTCATCCCAAAGCGGTGCAGGAACTCCACCAGCCGCGCTTGCACGCGCCAGCGTTCGCGGTCGTCGTGTGTCGCGGCGTGCGTCTCTTCGAAGCCGCCGCGGATCACCAGGCTCTCGAGCAGCGTTTCCGCGGGCGGCAGCACCGGCTCCTGCTCCACCAGCACCACGCGCAGCCCGTCGCCACCGTGCACCTTGCCGTCATCCAGCGTGGCGCGCCCGGCCAGGATGTTCAGCAGCGAGGATTTGCCCGTGCCGTTGCGGCCGATGAGGCCAAGGCGCTCGCCCTCCTCCACCACGAGGTTGGCGGAATCGAGCAGCGGATGAAGGCCATAAGCGAGTTCGGCGTCTTGCAGGGAGATGATGGGCATGGGTACGGTACGGCGCAGCGCAAGCGGCGCCAGAAAAAGGGGGTTGCGAAAGACCTACAGGTCGAGCCGCTTGAGCAGGTCCGGCACCGTCAACTGGTGATGCAGCGCGATGCTGCGCAGGATGCTTTGGAGCGTGCCGATCTTGATGGGACTGTGGTTGGGGACGACCTCATGATGCTCGCCGTTCTGCTGCGTGGAATCCGGTCTGGCGAGTGACCGTGTAGCCAAGTGACCGCAGCGCCTGGACCAGTTCCGCGCCGGTGAGGTCGCGCGGCAGTCTCATGCCGCCAGCACTTCGTCCCGGACGAAATGCAGACGGATAACCTTGGGGATGGTGGAGGGATCATCGAAATAGCAGGCCACCGCGTCGCGTACCATCGTCCGCAACTGTTCCACGGTATCGGCCTGCGTGTGAATGCCGTGTCCGATTGCGGACGCGACGTAACCGCCCTCTTCGGCGTTGGTGACCTGAAAGATGATTTCCGTGGACATGCGCGGATGATGCAATGCCCGGAAGGGGCTGTCAAAGCAGGGAAAATCCGGCTCTGCCGGGCTCGGTGCGGCTGCTCGACGGGGCCCCGTAATATACTCGGCACCCCGGCGCGGGCGCGTTGCCGTCCGGCCCGCAAACACCGCATTGTTTCCCGGTTTTAACGGAGGTTGGTCCGCATCATGAAAAAATTCCGCCGCATCGTCACCGGCTTCAACAAGGCAGGCAAGAGCTGCGTCAAGTGGGACAGCGAGATCGAGCCCAGGAACCTGCGGCCCGGCTTCGACAACATTCCGCTGTGGGCCACCAAAAAACTGCCTGCGGAAGTCGCGACCGACGATCCGAACACCTGGGAACTCGGTACCAGCCTCGCCAACGGCTCCGTGTTCCGCTTCGGCCGCTACGCGCCCGGCAACATCCCGCGCTGGCACGCGACCGACTCGGTTGACTACGCGATCTGCATGGCCGGCGAAATGATCATGGAGCTGGAAGAAGGCTCGGTGCATCTGAAGCCCGGCGACGTCGTCATCCAGCTCGGCACCAACCACAACTGGCGCAACCCGGGCAAGGAAGACTGCATCATGGCCTACGTCCTCGTCGCCACCGAAGGCGCGAAGACCACCGGCTGGACCGAACACAACAAGACGCCGGGGCACTAGGCGATACACGGCACACGAAGTCCATCTTCTCCCTCCCCTGCTTGCGGGGGAGGGCTGGGGAGGGGGCGCTAGCTAGCGCGCCGGCGTCGTTTCCGCCAACCGCTTCCGGACCGTTTCCACCACCGCCTCTTCATAGGCGCGCACGAATACCAGGCGATTCTCGGCTTCCGGTCCCTGCAAACCCAGGCGCTTGAGGACCGCCGCGCGCGACGGCTTGCGTGCGTCCACCTGCCTAAAGAACGCCACCGTCCGCGCAAGATCGCCGCCCTGCGCCTCGAACACGGCTTCGACGAGCGCGTAATGGCGGCTGTAGGTCATGCCATTCGCCATCCGCACGTTGTTGAGCTTCGCGAGCGGGATGCCCAGCGGCCGCGACGCATTGCCGTAGACCGCCTCGCGCTCGCGCAGCAGCGCCTCCGGCGCAAGCTCCTTGCGCTCAAAGCGCGCGTAGAGCGCCGCGAGCTGCGCGTAATACGCCGTCATCGCCCGCGTGCGGCGGGACTGCGTTTCGGCGTAGCGCCGCAACTCGCGATCTTCCCGCGCCTGCGGGCCGTACTTCGCATCGCCGAAGGCCACCATCGCCTTGTAGGTGATGACTTCGCACAACGCCTCCTCCACGCCGTACGGCAGGTCGAACTGGTCGTGGCAGTCCTCGTGGAGGATGAGGTAGAGAAAACGATCGAGCTTGCTCGTCAACATGGCCGGCGTGACCGGTGTGCCGACCTCGCCCACGGCCTCCGACACCTCGAAGAAGACGTCGTCCTCGCCCGCGAGCGCCTTGCACTCGCTTTCGGTGATGCCGCCCACCCAGGTGATCGCCGGGTCCTGGTACGAATACGGCAGTACCCAGCGCGAGGCGTAGCCGCAGAACGGGTAGTCCGCCTTGTCCTCGGTCGCGGACGTGAAGTTGCCGGTGCCGGTGAAACCGATGCCGCGCTCGAAGGCGCGCACCTCCTGCACCAGCGCCGCCCATTCCGCCGGCGCGTTCGGCGCGGGGGTCAGCCAGTCGCGCAGCGGCGTGCAGGCCGTCACGAACGCCGCCAGCAACACCGCTACGGCGCACCCGCGCGCAAACCTCCACATCCGTTGCCCCATGTCACCCGCTTTTCCGCTGCCGCCGCTGACAGACGGGCGGCGCCTTGCCGCATCCCGGCCGCGCCGGAGGCTACTGCTTCTCCGCCACCACCCGCCCCTGCGCATTGGTGTACACGCGGTAGCGGTTGCCGTCCTTGCAGACCGCGTTGTACTCGTTATTGCCGCGCGGCGTGGCACTCACCACCTGCCCGCAGGGCAGGCCCAGCAGCGCGATCACCGCCGTCAGGTCCTTCGCCACATCCTCCGCCGCAAACGGCAACGACGGTGCGACCGCCATCGCCATGACCGCCCAGAATTTCATGTGCCCGTGCATATGCGCCAGCCTCCTAGTTGATCGATGCAAACTTGACCGGGTCCGCGAGGATGCCCCACAGCGGCTCGCGCGAGGCCACGATGTCCCGGGCCAGCGGCGGATCGGTTTCCTGCAGCAGCGACAGCACCTTCATGATCAGCAGGTCATACGACTGCCGGATCTGCGCCAGGTTGGTCTTGGCCTGCTTCTGATGCATCGCGCGCACCTGATCCAGCAGGTCATCCACCTGGTTCTTGAGCGTGAGCTTGGTGAACACGCCGATCGCGCTGGTGTCCTTCAGCCGTTTCTCCAGCGCCTTGATGTCCATCGGCGGCGGACCGGCGGGCTTGGGTGCGGGTACGGCGATCACAGCCACCTTCGCTGGTGGCGCAACAGTGGGCGCCTCCGGCTTCGCAGTCGTCCGTTCGGGCGGAGGCGCGGGCAGCACCACGGCTGGCGCAGCGGGCTGCACCGGCGGCGGGAGCGCCACAGCAACCGGCGGTGCCACGGGGATCGGCACGACCGCCTCGGCCGCGCGCGGCGGCGGTGGCGGCGGTGGCGGCGGTTGATCCGCCGCACAACCGGCGAGCGCGGCAAGCAACAAAAACGCGGTGATGCGTGGTGCGGTCATGGCGGCGCTCTCGTAAGGGTAGGTGGCGACCATTGGACGCCGCGGTGGTCCGCTGGTTCATGGCGTCCTGCAAAGCGCACAGTGTAATGGCCCGAACCGCATTGTCTGTCAGAAGCAGACGGACACCGCCCGCGCTTACAGACTGTTACAGATGAAACCGCGCCCCGCGTTAACCCGGGCGCGACGTGCGCCGTTTTTGGAGCATGCGTATCGCCACGCTCCAGCAGGTCCTCCCGGTCATGGCCCTGCTGCTCGCTTTACTGCCGTTGCTGCCCCCGCGCTATACGATGCCGCTGCTCAAGAGCGCCCTGCGGTCAGTGACGGCCCTCGTCGGTAGCTGCCACCGCGCGCATGCTGCGGACTTGCCCCCGATGGCGCAGATGGGGGTACGCGGCTGACCATCAGCAACACTCCCCGCACGCCCTAACGCCGCCGCCCGATCAGGCAGTACAGCATCCCCCGATCCGCCGCCGTGAGCAGCGTCGCATCGCCGTCCGGCGCAAAGTGCAGCTTGAACGCCGAGATCGCCGCCGGCAGGTCTTTCACATCGTAGCCGAACGCCGCCAGCAGCACGGCGTCGTCCGCCCCTTCCGGCGCGGGCGCATAGGGCGCATCGCACCACAGGCCAAACCCCTGCGCCGCGAGCTGCCGCCACGGGAAATAACGGCCCGGGTCCAGCTTGCGCCGCGGCGCCACGTCGCTGTGGCCGATAAAGTTCGCCGCGGGAATCGCATAGCGCGCTTGCAGGTCCGCCAGCAGGGCGAGCAACTGCGCGATCTGCGTGTCCGTGTAGGGTTCATCGCCCGTGTTGTCGAGTTCGATGCCGATCGACGACGAATTCAGATCCTGGTTGCCGCCCCAATACGACTCGCCCGCGTGCCATGCGCGCTGCGACTCGTCCACCAGGTAATAGACCTTGCCGTCTCGCCCGATCAGATAATGCGCGCTGACACCGCTGAATCGGCTGGTCAGCGTGCGTAGCGCGGGATCGGGGCTGTCATTCGACGTGTAATGCAGGATGACGTAATTCGGGCGCCGTTCGTTGTAGTTGGGCGACGGCCGCTGCTCGACGGCAAGGCTGGTGCGCTGGGGCAGCGGCGCGCAGGCCGCAAAGCCCGCCACCAGCAGCGCGACTCCCGCAGACTTGAAACAGACCATCCAGGACATGTCGCAGTCTACTTCGCCCCCGCCTTTTCAAGAATGACCACCATCGCCTGGTAGCGCCGCGCCCTTGCCAGCGCCAGCGGCGTCTCTCCGCGCCGGTCCGCGAGATTGAGATTGGCGCCCGCCTGCACCAGCAAGCGCAGCGTTTCCGTGTGCCGCGGCCCGCCGTTGCCCAGCACGATGGATTCGATCAATGCCGTCCAGCCAAGATTGTTCACGTGGTCCAGCGGCGCGCCTGCCTCGATCAGGATGCGCGTCACCTCGTCGTGTCCCAAGTGCGCGGCGGCGATCAGCGCGGTGCCGTTATAGCGGCTGGTGATCCGCTTCGCGCTCGCGCCGAGCTTGATCAGCAGCCGCAGCGTTTCCGGATCGTCCGCCACCGACGCGATCGTCACCGCGTCGTAGCGGTCCCGCTCCTGCGCGTTGAGGTCCGCACCGGCCTTGGCCAGCACCGCGATGGCCTCACGCTGTTTGGCGAAGGTCGCCACGTGCAGCGGCGTACGGCCGTAGTCGTCGCGCACGTCCAGGTTGGTACCGCTGGCAGCGAGGCGGTTGATCTCCGCCCCGTCGCCGCGGGCGGCGGCGGACAGGAGGCTGGTGTAGCGGGTGGTTTCAGCCGCGGATGGCGGCACCTGTGCGGAAACGCTTGCCGCCACCCCCGCCAGGCTCACCATCCAAATGAGTGTTTTGCCGTATTTCATTGCCATCTCTTTCGACCTGTTAAGCCAGTCCAGCCCGAATGTCACTTACTGAAGCAATTGTTCGCAGATCGCCTCCCTTGCGCGCAACACGGAGGAGGGTAGGGAGGCGCATAGTCGTTCACCCCCATCCTGGCCTTCCCCCGCAAGCGAGGGAAGGAAACTCCAGCAAGCGCCATTCCATTCCAGTCCGGCCCAGCCTTGCAGGTGTAATGACGCTTGCGAAGTAGTAACGTATTTGTTACCTTATGCCATGTTCGCCGTTGAGGCCTTAGAGTACCTCGATTCCCGGGGCCACTCGCTCTATGCGAAGTGGTTCGATGCCCTGCCTGCCCAAGCCGCCGCAAAAGTGGCAACCGCTCTGTACCGACTGAAGGAAGGCAACTTTTCGAACGTAAAAGGCGTCGGTGGCGGGGTATTTTAGAGGAAGATCGATTTCGGACCCGGATATCGAATTTACTTCGGGAAGGATGGCGACGCCATCGTGATCCTGCTCGGTGGCAGTAGCAAACAAAAACAACAGGACGCAATCCAGGCAGCGCAACTCCGATGGGCAGACTATCGGCGACGCAAACGCACGATTGAATAAGGTTACAGACAACATGGCACTGACCCGTGATTTCAAGGAAACCGTTCTGGCACGAGTCCAGAGGGATGGGCGTTTCCGCGAGGCGCTCTTCACGGAGGCTATCAACGCTTATCTCGCGGGAGACAGCGCCACCGGCAAGGCTATCCTGCGTGACCTGGTCAACGCGACCCTGGGCTTCGAAGGCCTGGCAGCGGAAATCAACAAACCCAGCAAAAGCCTGCACCGCATGCTCGCGCCGCGCGGCAATCCCAGCACGGAGAATTTTTTCGGGATCGTCAACGCGCTCCAGAAGAGAACACGGGTCAAACTGCGGGTTACGGCGAAACCGGACTAACTTGCAGTCCATGGATACCCGCCTGCGCGGGTATGACGAACAAAAGTGCCGTCATCCCCGCGTAGGCGGGGATCCATTTTGAATTCGTCACCCCGGCGCAGGCCGGTGTCCAGGCGTTTGAACTTAGCCCCCCCCATCCTACCTTCAGCCGTGAACAGGGGAAGGGGATATCGGCCTTCGCCGGGATAACAACCGCTACTGAAACTTCTCCAGCTTGCTCTTCCACGTGTCCGACAGCAGGCAGGGGATCCACGCCTCGTTTTCCACCTGCAGGCCGCCGGACAGCATCGTCTCCTGGGACGCGTTCAGCGCGATCTTGGCCTGGATCACCGACATGCGCGGGTTCTTCGCAATTGAGCGGGCGATCTCCATCGCCGCCGGCAGCAGTTCCGGCAGCGGCACCACCCGCAGAACGATGCCGAGGCTTAACGCCTCCTTCGCATCGAAGCGCCGGCCGGTCAGGATCAGTTCCTTGGCTTTCTGCAGGCCGATGGCCCGCGGCAGCCGCTGTGTCCCGCCCGCGCCGGGCAGAAAACCCAGCGTTACTTCCGGCAAGCCGAATTTCGCGTTGTCGGAGGCGATGCGCAAGTCGCATTGCAGCGCCAGTTCCAACCCGCCGCCGAGGCAGTAGCCGTTGATTGCCGCGATGGTGGGCTTCGCCATGCTGGCCACCACATTGACCCAGCGGCTGCGGAAAAAACGCCGCTCGTTGTAAAGCTCTTCCGTCGTCCGTTTGCCGCGCTCCTTCAAGTCCGCACCCGCGCAGAAGGCCTTGTCACCCTCGCCGGTAATCACGATGACGCCCACGTCCGGGTCCGCATCGAGATCGCGGGCGAACTCCATGATCTCCGTACGGAGCTGGATGTTCAGCGAATTCATGACGTGCGGGCGGGTCAGCGTCACCACTGCCACGCCGTCCTTGATCTCCACCCGTTTCACGTCCGTAGTCAGTACCGCCATAGTCCCTCCATCAATAGTCGTGGCATACTCTTTTGACCTTGGAGTCAAAGCGAGTATCCGCCGTGAAAAAAACCCTCTTCCTGTCCTGCTTGGCCACCGCGCTTCTGCCAGTCGCCACCGCCGCGCAATCCTTTCCGGACCGCCCGCTGCGCATGATAGTGCCCTTCGCCCCGGGCGGCGTCGCCGACATCGTGGCCCGCCTCGTCGGCCAGAAGATGGGCGAGAACCTCGGCCAGAACGTCGTCATCGACAACCGCACCGGCGCCGGCGGCTCCATCGCGGGTGACCTCATCACCAAGGCGCGGCCCGATGGCTACACCTTCCTGCTGTGCACCTCGAGCGTGGCGGTCTTCAATCCGCTGCTCACGCCCAACGCGCAGTTCGACCCGCAGCGCGATCTCGCGCCTCTATCGCTGGTGTCTTCCGCGCCCTTCGTGCTGCTGGTCCCCGCAAGCTCGCCCGCCAACAACGTCGCCGAGCTCATCGCACTGGCCAAGGCCAAGCCCGGCTCGCTCAACTTCGGTTCGGCCGGCGTCGGCTCCGCCTCTCATCTCATCAGCGAACTGTTTGTCGCCGCGACCGGCATCAAGGCCACGCACGTGCCCTACAAAGGCACCGCACCCGCCACCAACGACCTGCTCGCGGGCCAGATCCAGATGATGATGGACTCCATCACCGCGTCCCTGCCCCACATCCAGTCCAAACGCGTGCGAGCGCTGGGCATCTCCACGCGCAAACCCTTCCCGCTCGCGCCGACGATTCCCACCATCGCCGCTACCGTCCCCGGTTTCGAAGGCACCACCTGGCAGGGCCTGTGCGCCCCCGCCGGCACGCCGAAGCCCATCATCGACACGCTCAGCAAGGCCGCAATCACCGCGGTCAAATCGCCGGAGATCACCGAGCGCTTCGCCGGCCTCGGCGTGGAAGGCATCGGCAGCACCCCCGACGAATTCCGCGCGTTCCACAAAGCGGAACTCGCCAAGTGGGGCAAGGCCATCCGCGACGCCGGGATCAAGGCGCAGTAGTTTCCTAGCGCAGCGCCAGCAGCGCGTCGGCGGCCACCACGCCCCGGCCGCGTTCGAGCACGATCAATGGGTTGATATCCAGCTCCGCGATGCGCCCGCGCAGCGCCCATGCCAGCGCCGACACGCGCACCAGCGCCTCAGCCAGCGCCGCACGATCCGCCGGCGGTTTGCCGCGCACGCCGTCGAACAGCCCCGCGCCGCGCAGTTCCGCGATCATCGCGTGCGCTTCATCAATCCCGAAGGGGGCAATACGGAAAGTCACGTCCTTCAGCGTCTCCGCCAGGACGCCGCCCAGCCCCAAAGCCACCACCGGCCCGAAGCTCTCGTCGTTGACCACCCCGACGATGGTCTCGATACCGCCGCTGACCATCTCGCAGGCCAGCAGGCCGGAGAGCTTCGCTTCCGGCAAAGCCTTGCGCGCAGACGCCACGATCTCCCTGGCCGCCTCGGACAGCTCGGCCGCATTCTGGATCCCCAGCTTTACGCCGCCGATGTCGCTCTTGTGCGCGATCTGCCGCGACACCAGTTTCAGCGCCACCGGGAAGGTCACGCCAGCCGAACCCGTCGGTTCCAGCGGCAGCAGCACGTCGCGTGTCACCGGTATGCCGGCCGCGGCCAGCACCTGCTTGCTTTCGTGTTCGTCCAGGCACACCGCGCCGGCCGGCAGCGCGGGCAGCTTCTCCAGCGCCGCTGGCACCGGATTCCCGTCAGGCGCCGCCCGCCGCCGCGCCTCCGCGAAATCCGCGAGCAGGCCCATCGCCCGCGCGGCGCGGTTGGGCGACGGCAGCAGCGGGATGCCGGCCCTCGCGAGATGTTCGTGGCCCTGCGTGGAGATTGCCGCCGGCACCGCGGAAAAGCCGAACACCGGCTTATCGAACTTCATCGCCGCTTCGGACAGCAGCCGCGCGCTCAGTTCGAAGGTCTTGCCCATGATCGTGCCGAACAGCACGCAGAGCTGGTGCACCGCCGGGTCCGCCAGCACCGCCTCGAAGGCGGCGCGGTAATCGTCGGCATGTTCCGCGCGCGGATAGCCCGCCGTGGTGTCGATCGGGTTGTCCACCGCCGCCAGCGGCGGCAGCAGTTTGCGCAATTGGTCGGTCGTCGCCGTCGCCAGCGGCGTGAGGGTGAGCCGCATTTCGTCCGCCGTATCGGAGAACACCACCGCGGACCCGCCGGTGTTCGTCACCACCGCCACGTTGCGCCCCTGCGGCAGGCGGCCGGAGGTGAAGCTGACGAGAAAATCCACCGCCTGCTCGGTGTCGTAGACCTCGATGGCGCCGCATTGCCGCAGCGCCGCCCGGTAAACATCATAGGTACTGGTGAGGTTGGCGGTATGCGAGGCGGCGGCCTTCGCGCCCTGCCCCGTCTTGCCGCCCTTCCAGATCACCACCGGTTTGCCCGCCGCGCGCGCGCGGTTCAGCGCCGCCATGAACGCGCGACCGTCGGCCACGCCTTCGATATAGGTCAGGATTACCTTCGTGCCCGGATCGTCCACGTAGTGGTTGATCAGCTCCGGCATGGTGATGTCCGACTCGCTGCCGGTGGCCACCACATAGCGGAAACCCACGCCAGCCATCGCCGCCTGGATCACCACGCTCATCCCAAAGCCGCCGCTCTGCACGGCCACCGACGCCGGCCCCGGCTGCAGATGAGGTGGCCGCGTCAGGCTGCCGAAGGCCGCGATCACGTGCGCGTGCACGTTCACCATGCCGATGCAGTTGGGCCCGATCAGGCGCACGCCTCCGGCGCGCGCCGCTTCCAGCATCTCCGCTTCGAGCTTCGCGCCCTCCGGCCCCATCTCGCGGAAACCGCCGCCCAGCACCACCGCAAAGCGGATGCCGTGCTGCCCGCACTCGCGCACCACGCGCGCCACGTGCGCCGCTGGCAGCGCGATCACCGCCAGATCGCAGGGCCCGTCGATCTCGGACACCGACGCAAACGAGCGCCGGCCGTCGATCTCCGGATACTTCGGGTTAACCGGATACACGCCGCCCTGGTAACCCGACGTGTTGAGCGCGCGCACCGTCTGCCCGCCGAAACGCGTGAGGTCGCCACTGGCGCCGACGATCGCGATGCCGCGCGGGTTGAACAAGCCTTCGAATGCGCTCATCGCGCCAATGCCGCTGGCCAGGGCGCAAGACCGCTCGCCTGCGCGCCTTTCCACAATGCGCGGTCGTAGGTGGCCAGCGTCACCGCGTCGCCCAGCATCTCGCGCCAGGACAAGGCCGCGGCCAGATGTACCGCATCGTAGCCGCGCAGTTCGTGCTGCCAGGACAGCGCCGCTGCGCGCGCCGTCAACGCCTCGTCCACCGGCAGGCGAATCAGGTCGTGCCAGTCGGCGCTGAACATCTCGAGTGCGGCCGCGGCGGCGCCCTCCGCGATCAGCTTCATGCGCGAGGCGCGACCGAGCGCCGCCGCCACCTCCACGCGCGTAATCACCGTGGTCGCCACCGCTTCCGCGCCCGCGACCAGCGACGCCACGTCCGTGGAGCCGGGCTCGGCGACGTAGCGCTTCACCAGCGCGCTGGCATCCAGATAAACAATCACCGCGGGCTTACTCGCGGTCTTCGATCAGCAGATCGGCGACCGTGCGCTTCCCGCGCACGCGCGCGGGCGGTTTGGCCGGCGCCAGCTTGCGTCCGCTCCATTGCGCCTGGCCGGCCTGGCAAAGGGCGTCCAGGCGCGCGGCGAGCGGCTGTCCCACCGGCACGATGCGGCCGATGGGCACGCCACGATCGGTGATGACGACCGATTCCCCGGCCCGGGTCAGGCGCAGGTAATGGCTCAGGCGGCTTTTCAGCTCACGGATGCTGACGTGGGGTTGGCGCATGGGGTGCTCCCGTTTCAAGCAAGGGGAAACGCAATGTGACTACATTATACAT
>CAZXNF010000039.1:0-2142 GCA_964641785.1 uncultured Streptomycetaceae bacterium
ATCATTTTTCTCACCGCGCGCGACAGCGATTTCGACGTGGTGTCGGGCCTGCGGCTCGGCGCGGACGACTACGTGACCAAGGACACCAGCCTGCCGCACCTGCTGGCGCGCGTGGCCGCGCTGTTCCGCCGTGCCGACATTGCGCGCGAGCCCGCGCAGGTTGAGGACGTGCTGGAGCGCGGCCCGCTGACGCTGGACCTCAAGCGCTTCAGCGTCGCCTGGCGCGGGCAGACGGTGGACCTGACGCTCACCGAATTCTGGCTGGTGCACGCGCTCGCCAAGTTTCCCGGGCACGTGAAGGACCGCGACCAGTTGATGGGCGAAGCGCACATCGTGGTGGACGACAGCACGATCACCTCGCATGTGAAACGCCTCCGCCGCAAGTTCGCCGCGCTCGATCCGGCCTTCGACAGCATCGACACGGTGTATGGCATGGGTTACCGGTGGAAGAGCGGCGTCTAGCCTTCGGCCTGCGCGCGAAGATCGCGCTGGTCGCGCTCGTGCTGCTGGTGATCCCGTGGGTCGGCTGGAACTACCTGCAGGCGATGGAGCGGCTGCTGCGGGAGAACCAGCAGCAGCGGGTGCTCGCCTCCGCGCGCGCGGTGGCGGTGGCGCTGCAGGACCGGCCGCGCTTGCTGGAACTGGAGGCCCCGCCCGCCGGGGACGGCGAACCCGCGCTGCCGCGTGCGGCCGCCGAGCAGGTGCAGCTCGTCCTCGGCGGACTCGCCCGGCCCGGACTGCGCCTGTGGGTGCTCGACGCGCGCATGCGCCTCGTCGCCACGGCGGGCAACCTTGACGCCGGCCCGGCACCCGCACAGGACGACGCGAGCTTCGGGCCGCTCGAACGCCTCGTGCACCGGGCGCTGCGCCCCGTGTTCGAGCGCGTGCTGACGGCGCCCACCGTACCGGCCGAGGAGTTCATTCCCAACGACGTTTTCAGCGGGCGCGAGATCGAGCAAGCTCTGGACGGCACCGCCACGGCGCGCCGCCGCGTCATGCCGGGCGGCAACTCGGTCATCCTCTCCGCCGCGCATCCGGTGTGGGTGGGCGAAAAGGTGATCGGCGTGGCCGTCGTCGAGGAGAACACGGATGCGATCGTGACCCTGCGCAACCGCGCGCTGGAGCAACTGGCCGCGGTGACGCTGATCGCCTTCGGGGCGGCCGCGCTCGTCCTGTTCTTCTTCGCTTCGCGCCTTACGCTGCGCCTGAAGCGCCTGCGCGACGAAGCCGAAAACGCCATCGACTCGCAGGGCCGCGTGCGACAGCTTGCGGCGGGCGAACGCGCGGGCGACGAGATCGGCGACCTCTCGCGCAGCTTCTCGACCGCGCTCGCGCGGCTGGCGGACTACAACCGCTACCTGGAAGCCCTGAGCGGCCGGCTGTCGCACGAACTGCGCACGCCCGTGGCCGTCGTGCGCAGTTCGCTCGACAATCTGAAGCTCGCGCAGACGCCCGAAGAGACGGAAACCTACCTCGCCCGCGCCAACGACGGCCTGCGCCGCCTCGACACGATCCTCACACGCATGGGCGAGGCCACGCGGCTGGAGCAGACCGTGCGCGCGGAAGCACGGGAAACCTTCGATGCGCGCGCGGTGGTCAGCGGCTGCGTGTCCGGGTACGTGCAGGCCTATCCGCAGCGGCGCTTCGCACTGACGATGACGGAAGAGCCCGTCCTGTTGTCCGGCGCACCGGATCTGCTGGCCCAACTGCTGGACAAGCTGGCGGCCAACGCCGCCGACTTTGCCGAAGCGGACGCGCCCATCGAAATCGTTCTGCGCCGCGCAGGCCATGAGGCGATCATCAGCTTCGCCAACCGCGGGCCGTCACTGCCGGCGGAAATGGCGGGCCGGCTGTTCGAATCGATGGTGTCGGTGCGCCGGGGACGTGAAGCGGGAGAACCGCACCTGGGCCTCGGCCTCTACATCGTGCGGCTGATCGCGGAATACCACGGCGGCCGCGTGACGGCCGCGAACCGCACGGAAGGCAGCGGCGTCGTAGTGACGGTGACGCTGCCGCTGGCGGCCTAGCCGCCTAGCCGCGCTGCCGCGCGCCGGCGGCGGGTAATGGGTGATGAGTAATGGGTTATGGGTAATGGGCATCCTCCTGCTTACTCATCACTCATTACCCATCACCCATTACTCA
>CAZXNF010000039.1:2242-7961 GCA_964641785.1 uncultured Streptomycetaceae bacterium
CATTACTCATTACCCAATACCCATTACCCACTCATCCCGGCGGCCAGTGCATGGCCCGGCCACCGAGGATATGCAGGTGCAGGTGGAAGACGCTCTGCCCCGCGCCAGCGCCGTTGTTGGTGACCAGGCGGTAGTCGACCAGCCCCAGTTGCTGCGCGATGCGCGTGGCGGCCAACATGAGGTGACCAAGCAGCGCCTGGTCTTCAGGCTCCGCTTCGGACAGCTTCACCAGCGGCTTCTTCGGGATCAGCAGCACGTGCACCGGCGCCTGGGGATTGATATCGCGGAAGGCGAGGCACAGTTCGTCTTCATAAACGATGTCGGCGGGGATTTCCCGGCGGATGATCTTCGCGAACAGCGTGTCGGCCATGCAGGCGCCTCCTACTTCGCGCGCGGCGGAATGCTGGCCGCGGTCCACCCGACGACCTGCTCGACGAGGACGCCACTGCCCTGCCCGAGCGCGCGCACCGCGCCGTCGGCGTTGGCCGTCGGCGCCGGACGCTCGACGACGAAGCTGCGCTGCGCGAGCACATTGCGGCTCGCGAGATCGATCAGGGTGGCGCGCACCTTCACCACGCCGCGACTCGCATCCACCGCGTCGAAGGCCTGGCTGAAATCCTCCAGTTCCAGGCGCAAGGCATAGTCGGCCCGTGCGCCGTCGGTGGCGCCGACCACGCCGCCGCTGGCGACCAGCGCCAGACGGTTACGTAATTGGTTTCCCACCATTTCAGCGGGCGTGCCGGCCCAGCGGCTCTGCGCGTAAGTGCGGGCGCGCGCAGCGTCCTGGTAGTTAAGCCGGTACACGATGGCGGTCGTATCGAGCCACAGCGGCGCGGCGACCGACGGCACGAGAATGACCGCGCCGATCTTCGTGGCGGGCGCCGCTGCCGGCGGCCCGAGGTCGTAGACGCCGACGGCTGCGGGCGGCGAACCACCGCAGGCGGCCAGGATGCCGGCGCAGGCCAGCGCGCAGATTCGTGCAGCCCCCTTCATCGCCCGCCTCCGCTGAATCCGGCTTCACCCGGCCCGGGTGGCGGCCCGCTGCGGCCGAACACGATGGACGAGGGCTGGTCGTCGAGATTGTTCAATAGGCGCTCGAGCGAACGCGAGCTGCGCTGCAGGTCGTCCATCAGCAGGTTGAACTTGGGCACGGTTTCGGTGGTGATCGCGTCGGAGAGCGCCGTGCTGCTCGCGGTCAGTTGCTCGCTGTTCTTCAGCACGCGGTCCACGCGGTCCATGCGCTGGTTGATCTGGGTGGTCAGCGTATTGAGATTGCCCAGCAGGTCGTCGGCGCGCTTCAACACCACGCCCGAATGCTGGTTGAACGCCTGCGCCGTCGGCTGCAGGGTGTCAGCCAGGGTGGTGATGCGGGCGGTGGTCGTTTCCAGGTTCGCCAGCACGCGGATCAGCTGGGCCTGGTTCTTTTCGTCGAGCAGCTGGTTCAACTTGACCGCCACCCGGTTGAAGTTGCCCATGGTCTGCTCGCCCGACGCGGAGATGCTGTCGAAGAACGAGGGCCGCACCGCGATGCGCGGATCGTTCGCCGAGAGTCGCTCGGGCTTGGAACGGTCGTCATCCAGCAGCACGTAGGCGAGCCCGGTGATGCCCTGGGCGGCAAGCTGCGCGAACGTGCCCTTGGTGATGGGCGTGTCGGTCTTCACCGACACGTTAATCAGGATGGTGCCCGGATTGAGCGGATCGATCTCGATGCTGTTGACCTTGCCGACGTCGAGGCCGCGATAGCGCACCGGCGCCTGCACATTGAGTCCGGACACCGGCACCGTGGAAACGAGGGTGTAGGTGTCCTCCTCGACCGCCGAGCCGCGGAACCAGAGCGTGACGACGACGACGGCGAGCCCGAGCAGCAGCGTGAACAGGCCTGCAGCGAGCGCATGCGCGCGATTTTCCATGGTGATTCCCCTTGCGTCTCTGACAACTTCGCTTGCGTCTCCGGCACCCGCGCCGTCAGGTCATGGACAGCACGTCCTGCACCGCTTCCAGCGCGCGGCGGCCGCGTTCTCCCTGGAAGAAATTGCAGATGAACGGATGCGGGTTGTGGACGACTTCGTTGAGGGTGCCGACGATCTCAAGTTTCTGATCGCACAGCACCGCCACCCGGTCGCTCAATGCTACCAGCGTATCCAGATCGTGTGTCACCATCACCACGGTCAGGTTCAGTTCGCGGCGCAGATCCTTGATGAGGCTGACGAAGCTCTCGCTGCGGTCGGGGTCGAGCCCCGCCGTGGGCTCGTCGAGGAACAGCAGTTCCGGCTCGAGGGACAGCGCGCGCGCGAGCCCGATGCGCTTGATCATCCCGCCCGACAGGTCCGACGGCATCTTGGTCGCGTGGCGGCCCTCGATGCCCACCATCTCGAGCTTCATCATCACGAGGTCGCGGATCAGGCTCTCGTCGAGCGTGCGCAGCTCGCGCAGCGGCAACGCGATGTTGTCGTAAACGGACAGCGCCGAGAACAGCGCGCCCTCCTGAAACAGCACGCCCCAGCGGTTGCGCAGCGCGCGCACGGCATCCTGGTCCTCGCCGTGCAGGGAATGGCCGAACACGCGGACCTCGCCCTTGGTCGGGCGCTCCAGCGCAAGCATCTGGCGCAGCATGGTGGTCTTGCCGCTGCCGGAACCGCCGACCAGCGACATCACCTCGCCACGCCGCACGCACAGATCAATGCCGCGATGCACGACGTGCGTGCCGAACACCGTCCACAGGTCTTTGACTTCGACAATGCACTCGGGCTGCGGGGGCGCATTCATCCGGGCAATCCCACGTCGCTGAACACGATCGCGAACACGGCGTCCGCCAGGATCACCACCGTGATCGAGGTCACCACCGAACTGGTCGTGCCCAGCCCCAGACTTTCCGTGTTGGGCTCGATCTGCATGCCGTAGTGGCAGGCAACCAGCGCGATCAGCAGCCCGAACACCACGCCCTTGGCGAGCCCCAGCCACAGGTTGGCGATCGGCACGGCGTTCGGCAGCTCCGACAGGAAAAAGGTGAACCCGATGCCCAGCTCGTAGCGGGCAGCGAACATCCCGCCCAGCAGGGCCAGGGCGCTCGTCCACAGCACGATCAGCGGCAGCGAGACCGCGAGCGCCACCATCTTGGGCATCACGAGGCGCAGCGTATGCGGGATGCCCATCACCGACATCGCATCGAGTTCCTCGGTCACGCGCATGACGCCGAGCTGGGCCGTCATCGCGGAGCCCGAACGCCCCGCCACCAGGATCGCCGCCAGCACCGGGCCGATCTCGCGGATGATGGAGAGGCCGAGGATGTTGACGATGAACACGTCGGCGCCGAACAGTCGCAACTGGTGAGCGGACAGGTAGGACAGCGTCACGCCGATCAGAAAGCCCACGAGCGCCGTAATGCCGAGCGCCTGCGTGCCGGTGTGGTAGATGGCGGCCGAAAGTTCGCGCCACGGCGCCCGCGCCGGGTTGCGCACGGCCCAGGTGAAATCGAGCAGGGCCTGGCCGAAGAGCGTGAGGATTTCGCGCAGATTGCGGCCCAGACTCAGGGCCACCGACCCGAGCGCCAGCAGCGGCCACAACCACTCACGGCTTACTCTGGGCGGGATCTCGTCTTTGGAGGCCTGCAGCGTACGGAAGATCGCCTCCTGCTCCGGCCGCAGCACCAGGCCCGGCGCCCGGGCGCTGCCCCAGGCCCGCCACAGCACCATCGCGCCGGCGTGGTCCAGGACGTCGATCCGGGTCAGATCCCAGTTCCAGCCACGGTCGGCGGCGAGCGTCCGCACCCGGGGCGCCAGCGTTGCGAACTCAGCCGCCAGCCCGCGCAGGTTCCACGACCCCGCCAGTTCGATCCGGCGGGAGCCATCGGGAAACACCCGCTCGGTAACAACCGGTGGAGTTTGAGCGGACGGAGGGCGGACGGCCATGGGCGAGAAAAACGCGGATACGGGTTCTGGAGCGTCGTTGGGGGCGATCGGACGAAAGCGGTAGTTCCCTGATCGAGAACCCGTTTTCATCCTAACGGCCACCAGCGCCCAAGTCAAAAAGGGAGCGCTCGCTTACAACAAATATTGCACTGCAGAAAAAAATACTGGGAATCTCTTGACTCCCTATCAAGCGCCCCTATAATTCTCCTTGTGCACCGCACCATTTCCATTTGACGGCGCACCGAAGGCGCCGTCCCAGCAGTCGATACCATTTCGTAGACAATTGATTTTAATCATCTTTTACTGGAGATAAGCATGGTTCAAGCCCCTGAGCAACTGATCGCGTTCAACAAAGCCAGCCTGGAAGCCGCCGTTCGCTTCGCCGGCATTGCCCTGGAAGGCGCGGAGCGTATGTTTGAACTGCAACTGAAGGCCGCGAAAACTGCGTTTGCCGAAGGCGTGCAACAAGCCAAGGCGCTGGCGGAAGTGAAGGACATGAACGAACTGGTGACCCTGAAGGGCCAACTCGCGCAGCCGTCGCTCGAAAAAGCGACCGCCTACGCGAGGAGCGTCTACGACGTGGCCACCTCGACCTCGACCGAAATCGGCAAGCTGGTCGAAGAGCAGGTGTCGGAATTCAACAAGCAGGTCGTCACGTCGCTGGACAAGATGGTCAAGTCCGCGCCGGCGGGTTCGGAAGTCGCGGTTGCCGCCGTCAAGTCGGGCCTCTCCGCGGTGAGCTCGGCCTATGACAACCTGACCAAAGCGTCCAAGCAGTTCGTGGAAATGAGCCAGGCCAACGTCGAAGCGATGTCCACCCAGGCCACCGCCGTGACGAAGAAAAAAGCCGCCTAAGCCTCACAGGCAGCAGCTGCAGAGAAAAGGGCCCTTCGGGGCCCTTTTTTTATGCCGCGGGATTGGAGATTAGGGATTTGGGATTTGAAGTCACAATCTCGCTCGCAACCCGTGCTGGCGACCGGTTTCCAATCCCCAATCCCTAATCTCCAATCCCGGCGTTCACGCCGGCGCCGGCCCCTCCGTCCACGGGAAACCGAGCGCGGAGACCCCGGTCTGCAACTCACCGATCGCGGCCGGGACTGCCTCGGCCTCGCCGCGCACCCCCAGTTCGATCAAGCGCTCGGGTTGCACCCGCGGCAGGCAAAACACCTTGATCCCGGGGAAGCGCGCCTGGCAGGCTTTCATCAGGTCGATCAACTGGCTCTCGCCCGCCTCGCGCACCACGATCGAACGCTCGGCCACGCTGCTGGCCGCGCGATGGCGGTCGGCGTAGAGATGGTCGAGCACCCACGCCATCATCGGCCAGGCCATCTCGGGGAAGCCCGGCAGGAAATGATGGTGCCTGACGCTGAAACCCGGGATGCGGTTGTAGGGATTCGGAATGATGCGGCTGCCGACAGGGAACTCGCCCATTGCCAGCCGCTGCGGCGTCACGCCCTTGGGGTCGTCCACGAAACGCGCGCGGATCTCCCGTTCCGCATCGGGGTGCAGTTGCAGCGCCACGCCGGCCGCGTCCGCCGCACACTGGCGCGTGTGGTCGTCAGGCGTCGCGCCGATGCCACCGAAGCTGAACACGACATCGTCGGTCGCCAGCGTCTGCTTCAGCGTGAAGGTGATGAGGTCGGGCTCGTCGGCGAGATAACGGGCCCAGGCGAGACCCAGTCCGCGTGCGGCCAGCGTTTCGATGACCTTGGCCATGTGCTTGTCCTGGCGTTTGCCGGACATGATTTCATCGCCGATGATGATAGCGCCGAAGGGCATCTGGGTGATGGGTGATGGGTGATGGGTGATGG
>CAZXNF010000039.1:8061-11654 GCA_964641785.1 uncultured Streptomycetaceae bacterium
AATGGGGAATGGACTGGGGACCCATCCCTCATCACCCATTACTCATCCCCATAACAGCGTCAGCTGTGGATGTAGCTTTCGAGCTGCTGGATCCGGTCCTGCTGGTCGGCGATGGTTTCCTTGACGAGGTCGCCGATGGACAGCACACCCGCCAGCATGCCGTTGTCCAGCACGGGCAGATGACGGATGCGCTTCGCGGTCATGATCGCCATGCAGTCTTCCGTCGTCTGGTCCGGGCTGACGGAGATCACTTTCTCCGTCATGATTTCCCGCACTGGCGTGTCGATGGAATTCTTGCCCTGCAGGACTACCTTGCGCGCGTAATCCCGCTCGGACAGGATGCCGACGAGCCTTCCACCTTCGGTCACCAGCAGCGCGCCGACGTCGTGCTGCGCGAGCAGCCTGAGCGCTTCGAGCACCGGCGCGTCCGGCGCGATGGTCGCCAGCGTGAGTGATTTTCCTGCCAGAAGCTGCCGCACTGTTTTCATTGCCCCCCTCCTTCTGGTCGCCCCCGGATCGCTACAACCTACGCAACAAGTCTAGACCTTCTCGCGCACCGCGCAAACCACGGCGACACCGCCCGCTGCGTCTGGGCGCGCAGACCTTCCGGTATAGTCGGCGGGCCTCCACCGATCGAGCGAGAGACCTCCATGCTGGCCACTTCCCGACAGTTCCTGCGCGACCTCTGGGTACTCGCGCGCCCCTACTGGTTTTCCGAGGAGAAATGGGGCGCCCGCGGGCTGCTGGCCCTCATCGTGGCGCTCAATCTCGGCATGGTCGGCATCATGGTGCTGCTCAACCAGTGGAACAACGCCTTCTACAACACGCTGCAGGACAAGGACCTCGAAGGCTTTTACCAGCAGTTGCTGATTTTCACGGGGCTGGCGGGCGCCTTCATCCTGGTGGCGGTGTACCGGCTGTACCTCAACCAGATGCTGCAGATCCGCTGGCGGCGCTGGCTGACCGAGCGCTACCTCGACGAGTGGATCGCCCATCGCACCTATTACCGCCTGCAGCTCACCGACCGCGAAACGGACAATCCCGACCAGCGGATCGCGGACGACCTCTCGCTGTTCGTGGAGAGAACGCTGTCGCTGTCGCTGGGCCTGCTGTCGGCGGTGGTGACGCTCGTTTCCTTCGTGGTCATCCTGTGGGGCCTGTCGGGCATGTTCAGCTTCACCCTCGGCGGCCGCGAGATCGTGGTGCCGGGCTACATGGTCTGGGTCGCGCTGGTCTACGCCATCGTCGGCACCTGGCTCACGCACCTGATCGGGCACCCGCTGGTCGGGCTCAATTTCAACCAGCAGAAGTTCGAGGCCAACTTCCGGTTTTCGCTGGTGCGCGTGCGCGAAAACGCGGAGGCCATCGCGCTTTACCGTGGCGAGGCCGGCGAGATCGGCAACCTGCGGCTGCGTTTCTCCGACGTCTGGCGCAACTGGTGGGAGATCATGAAGCGCCAGAAGAAGCTCACCTGGTTCAACGCCGGCTACAACCAGATTGCGAACATCTTCCCCATCCTGGTTGCCGCGCCGCGTTACTTCTCGGGCGCCATTCAATTGGGCGGCCTGATGCAGACGGCCTCGGCCTTCGGCCAGGTGCAGGACGCGCTGTCGTGGTTCGTGAACGCCTATGCGCAGCTCGCCGAATGGAAAGCCACCGTGGACCGCTTGACGACCTTCCACCACGCCATGCGCAACGCGGCCGCGCATCAGTCCGACGGCGTCAGAACGACGGCCGGCGATGGCCCGGATTTCGCGGCGCAGGGTGTGACGCTCGCGCTGCCCGATGGCCGCGCGCTCGCCGAGCCTTTCGATCTCGCGATCCCCGCCGGCGCGCCGCTGCTCGTGACCGGCCCCTCGGGGGCGGGCAAGAGCACCCTGTTCCGCGCCTTGGCCGGCATCTGGCCGTTCGGGAACGGCATGGTCACGCAGCCCGGCAGCGGCATCCTGTTCCTGCCGCAGAAACCCTATCTCCCGATCGGCCGGCTGCGCGACGCGCTGGCCTACCCGGCGGCGGCGGCGGCCTTCACCGAATCCGTCCTGCGCGAAGCGCTCACCGCAGTCGGCCTGCCGGCGCTCGTCGCGCGGCTGGAGGAAGACCAGCACTGGGCGCAGGTGCTGTCGGGCGGCGAACAGCAGCGGGTGGCGTTCGCCCGCGCGCTGCTGCAGGCGCCCGGCTGGCTGTTCCTTGACGAGGCGACGTCCGCACTGGACGAGCCGTCCGAGCGCGCGCTCTACCAGTTGCTGGCGGAACGGCTGCCACGGACCACCGTGGTGAGCATCGGCCACCGTTCCAGCCTGACGGGGTTCCATCCGCGGCGCCTCGTTTTCGAGCCGCGCACTGGCGCGCCGGCTGTCCTGGCATACACTGGCTGAGCCATGTCGCCCCTGCTGCCCGACGCCCTCGCGGCGCTCGCCACCGCCGCCCTGTGGATCGGCTACCACCGCTGGCTGCGCTTCAAGCTCCTGCGCGACCCGCTCTACACCACGCAGGCGGTCAATGCCCACGCGCGAGCGCAATGGGTGGCGTGGGCGATGGCCGCGCCCGGGCGCGAAATCATGGCGGCGCAGGTTCTGCGCAATTCCATGATGGCCTCCGTGTTCATCGGCACCACGTCGTCGCTGCTGATCCTGGGCATCCTGACGCTGTCGGGCCAGCAGCACGATCACAGCGGCGCATGGAACGCACTGAATGCCTTCGGCGCGTCCACGCCGGAACTGTGGCTCGCCAAGCTGCTCGCGCTGCTGGTGGACTTCCTGTTCGCGTTTTTCTGCGCGCTGCAGGCGGTCCGTCTGCTGAACCACGCGGGCTACCTCGCCGCGCTGCCGCCCGAAGCCCGCGACGCCACCCTGGCGCCCGCGCGAACGGCCGGCGTCGTCAACCGCGCCGCCGATTACAGCGGACGGGCGGTCCGCGCCTATTTCCTCGCGGTACCGCTCACGTTCTGGCTGTTCGGGCCCTGGTTCATGCTCGGCGCGGCCGCGGTGGTGGTGTGGCTGCTCTACCGCTTCGACCGGGCGGGGGACTGATCACGTCGATGTGTAGAAGCGGAAGGTGTTCTTGCCTTCCTCCTTGGCGCGATACATCGCCATGTCGGCGCACCGCAGGAGGGTCTGCGCGTCGGTGCCGTGTTCGGGCGACACACTGATGCCGATACTCGCAGTCAGCCGGTAGCTTGCGCCCACAACCTCCACCGGCCGCACCACCGTTTCGAGGATCTTTCCCGCCACGTCCGCCATGCCCTCGCGCGTTGTCGCGTCCTCGATCAGCACCACGAACTCGTCGCCGCCCTGGCGGCCGAGCGTGTCGCCTTCGCGCAGGGTATCGCGCAGGCGGACGGCGACTTCCTTCAACACGCGGTCGCCGGCGTCGTGGCCCAGCGTATCGTTGACCGCCTTGAAGCCGTCGAGGTCGATGAACAGCACCGCCGTGCCACGGCCGTGGCGCGTGGCCTGCGCCAGCGCCTGCGCGAGACGCCGGCTGAACATCGCCCGGTTGGGCAGGCCGGTGAGCGCATCGTGATCGGCATAGAACTGCAGGTGCGCTTCGGCCTCCTTGCGCGACGTGAGGCCGCGTTGGCGGCGGGGCTGCGC
>CAZXNF010000039.1:11664-13285 GCA_964641785.1 uncultured Streptomycetaceae bacterium
GCGAGGTACTGCCCAATCTGGCTGCCGAGGGTGGCGGCGTATCCAAGCAGCGCAGCGTCCCGCGGCACGCGGTCGCGCCCGTAGAACTCGATAGCGCCGTACGATTCGCTGCCCACCAGCACCGGAAAGGCCCACGCGGTGCGCAGCCCCGCCGCCAACGCGGCCTCACGTCGCGCAAGACTGTCGGCGTCGACGATGTCCTCGATCCACTGCGGAGCCTGGGTGACAAAGACCTTGCGCACGAGGCCGCCCGGCTGCGCCGGATCGAAATGCTGCCGGCGTGACGCTGCGGCAAAGGCCGCCAGCTGCGGCGCTTCCAGGTGCCACACCTCTTTGCAGACCAGTTGCCTGTCCGCCGGATTGATCTGCCAGTGCGCGCCGTAGGCCCAGCCGCCGAGCTCGCCCACCGCTTTCAGCACGCCTTGTATGGCCTCGACCGGCGCCTGCGCCTCCGCCAGCACGCGCGTCACGGCGAACTCGAGCTGCTCGCGTCCTGCCGCGCGCTGTCGTTCCGTCACGTCCGTCATCATCAGCATCAGGGCAACGACCGCGCCGGTCGCATCGCGCACCGACGCGCCCGAGACGGATACCGTGAGCATGGTGCCGTCCTTGCGCTGGCGCCGGACGTCGATGGCGTCGAGCGGTTCCCCGCGCAGCAACTGCGCCGCGAAGCGCGCCGACTCCGCCTGCAGTTCCGGCGGCACGTGCGGCGCGACCTTGCCGACGGTGTCGCGCTCCGTCCAGCCAAAGATGCGTTCGGCGGCGCGGTTCCAGCGCTGCGTCACGCGGTTGCGGTCGGTCACCACGATGGCAATGGGCGAGGCGTCGAACAGCGCCTCCACGCGCGCGGTGGACGCCTCCAGTTCGGCCTGGGTGCGGGTCTGCTCCGCCACGCGCGCGGACAGCTCGTGATTGACCACCTCCGTACGCGCCTGCAGCGCCGACAGGCGGGCAACGAGGTCCGTGTTCTCGTGCCGCATCCGCAGCGCGGCGACGTAGTTGCCGTGCACGACCGGGAAGGTGCCCAACATCACCGCGGCGAACACGCACATCAGCAGCGCCATGACGAGATGCAGTTGCGTCTGCTGCCAGAATACCGCCACGATCATCGGCGCCATGGCCGCCACCGAAAACACGAGAAACGCGCGCCGCACCGGCGACAGCACGCCGAGCGCGCTCGCCACCATGCCGCCGACCAGAAACACGACCAGAAACTGGCGCAGCACATCGTCCACCGGGAACAGCCAGGAGCCCAGCAGGCCCCACAGGCAGCCCATGGCGCCCGCGCCGAGCACGAAGCGGTCGCGCCAGACCTCAGCCTCACCGGGCGGCGGGCGCCGCGCCAGGTAGGCGCGGTACAGCAGAAAGCGGCCGAGCGTCACGGCGCCCACCAGAACCAGCCACACGAGCAGGTGGCCCGCCATCACCGCATCCCACAGGACGAAGCTGATGATGCCGGCGTTGAGCAGCGTGCCCCAGTACGCCGGCCGCGACAGCGCGTAGAGCTGGCCGACGATATCGCCAAGGACGGCCCGTTCCGTGACGGCGGACAGCGCTTGCGGGGCGCCCTTGGCGATATCGTCGGCCATATCCTGGTAGACCAACTCGGAGTGTTCCTGCA